>DVGP01000220.1 GCA_018712665.1 Candidatus Pelethomonas intestinigallinarum
AGCATAGCCGGTCGGAGTGGTCTCTTTTTCTTCGCCAAAACAGCGATTTGCTGATAAGCGGAAGCAGGGAGCGTAACCACAACTCGTTTGCGGGAAATTCTTGAGACAGGCATCGTATCACCTCACAAACAATTTTAGATAAAATTTATCTAAAATGCAATAGATAAATTTTATCTAGAGTATCTTCATATGGGGTGATACCATGGAGACGAGGATCAAGGCAATGCGAGAAGACCGGGATCTGAAGCAAAAGGAGATCGCGGAGGCTATCGGCATCACCCAGAGGAAATATAGCTATCTGGAAACGGGCGTGCAGCAGTGGACAGACGAGCTGCTGGTCCGGCTGGCCGCTTATTACGGTACAAGCGTTGATTATTTGTTGGGCCTGACGGATAACCCTGACCCTTACCGCAAAAGTCGGAGCAAGGAAAAATAAAATTTACGATAACCGCACCCCGGGAGTATCCACCATCAGACAGGACAAGTAAAAAGGTATGCGGGGGATTCCAAAGGGGGGCAGGCGCCCCCCTTTGTGTCGTCGTGGGGGTAGGGTACATAGGGGAGGGACCCCATCGAAAGGGTCCCTCCCCTATGCGCCCTTTTGGTGACTTTTCCGGCGAGGGAAAAGTCACTCGGGGCACGGGGTGAAACCCCCGAAGCTGCCGAGCAGAAGAGCAGTAACCGGTGAAGAAAAATGTTTCTCCCCCACCCGCCCGGCGATAGGCGAATCTCAGCGCATCGGTGCCATGCGTTGGCACAGGCGTATCAAAAAAGAGGAGGGTGGGGGCGAAGCCCCCGGGAATAAAAATCCCCAACTCCCTCTTGACAGCGCGAAAAAACCACCTTATACTGTCCATAGCAGGACAACGAAAACAACACTTATTGTTTTTATAAGGAGGACAATTATGGCACAGCTCATGGACGCACTGGTCAAGCCCGCCGCCGGACCCGGTCTGGAGCTCCGGCAGGTCCCCGTTCCCGAGCCCGGCCCCGGCCAGGTGCTCATCAAGATCCACAAGACCGCCATCTGCGGCACAGACGTGCACATCTACAACTGGGATCCCTGGGCCCAGGAGCACATCAAGCCCCCCATGGTCATCGGCCACGAGTATGTGGGCGAGGTGGCCAAGCTGGGCGCCGGCGTCACCGGTCTCCAGGTGGGCCAGCGGGTCAGCGGCGAGGGCCACATCACCTGCGGCCGCTGCCGCAACTGCCACACCGGCAACATCCAGTGGTGCAAGGACACCGTCGGGGTGGGCGTGGACCGGGACGGCGCCTTCGCCGAGTACGTGTGCATCCCGGAGGGCAACGTCATCATCATCGACGAGAGCCTGCCGGAGGACGTGGTGGCCTTCTTCGACGCCTTCGGCAACGCCACCCACACCGCCCTCATGTGGAATCTGGTGGGGGAGGACGTGCTCATCACCGGGGCCGGCCCCATCGGCATCATCGCCGCCGGCATTTGCAAGTACGCCGGGGCCCGCCGGGTGGTCATCACCGACATGAACGACTACCGCCTGGACCTGGCCCGGAAGATGGGGGCCGACGCGGCGGTGAACATCGGCAGGGAGGACCTGCGGGAGATCATGCACAAGCAGGGCCTGGTGGAGGGCTTCGACATCGGCCTGGAGATGAGCGGCAGCGGCGCCGGCCTCCAGCAGATGATCTCCGTCATGCGCAACGGCGGCAAGATCAGCCTCCTGGGCATCTCCAACAAGCCCGTGCCCATGAACATGAACGACATCATCATGAAGGGCCTGACCCTCCAGGGCATCTACGGCCGGAAGATGGACAACTGGCACCAGATGAGCTACATGGTCCAGGGCGGCCTGGACCTCACCCCCGTCATCACCCACCGCTTCCACTACACCGAGTTCCAGAAGGGCTTCGACGCCATGAACTCCGGCCGCTCCGGAAAGGTGATCCTGGACTGGAGCAAGTGATCTCAGCGGCCTTCTCCCCGGGCCGGTGAATTTCTGTTGACCCCGGGAGCCGGGGATGCTATACTGTAAAGCAGTGCATAAAGGGTCCGTGGGAGGGCCCTTGCCCCCGCCTGCCCCAGTGTTCCGGCACCGGGGCAGGCTTTTTTCCGCGTTTTCCCGCCTCCGCTGTCAAAGCCCCTCTCCCCCGCATACACTGGAGGGAGGACCGGAAACAGGGGGCCGCTTTCGGCGGCGGAAAGGACGGGTGCGGGTATGCAGCTTTGGCAGGACGCGGTGGTGGCGGGCCTGGCGGCCTTCGGGCTGGCCAGCCTCATGTGGATGGCGGTGCGGGCGGTGCTCTTCGCCCGGCCGCCCCGGCGGCAGGGGGCGCTGGCCCTGCTCCCCGCCCGGGGGGACGGGGAGGGCCTGGAGGAGCAGGTCCACACCCTCCAGTACATCCGGGGGGAGTGCGGCGGCTTCGGCCGCATTCTCCTGGTGGACTGCGGCCTGACGGAGGAGGGGCGGAAGCTCTGCGGCCTTCTGGCCGGGGAGGACCGGTGGGTGTCGGTGTGCGCCCCGGAGGCCGTGGAGACATACTTGAGCTGAGCGCCCCGCGGGGCGGAACCGGCAAGGCAGAAAAAGGCGGGTGAACAGGGGATGGACGGGCGCTGCCGCATCGACGGGACCATATTGAATCTCATTTTCCAGAACGAGGAGAACGGCTACACCGTCCTCCGCCTGGTCACCGGCGACGGCGAGGTGGTGACGGTGGTGGGGACCATCCCCTGCGCCGCGCCGGGGGAGAACCTGATCGTCACCGGCCGCTGGGTCAGCCACCCCACCCACGGGGACCAGGTCCAGGCGGAGGAGGTGGAGCGCCACATGCCCACCACCGAGGCGGAGATCCGCTCCTACCTGTCCTCCGGGGTCGTCAAGGGGGTGGGCCCCGCCACGGCGGAGCGGATCGTGGACCGCTTCGGGGTCAACGCCCTGCGGGTGATGGAGGAGGAGCCGGAGCTGCTGGGCAAGATCAAGGGGATCACCGCCCGGAGGGCCATGGAGATCGCCGAGAGCTATCGCTACCAGACGGGGATGCGGCGGCTGCTGGACTTCCTCTCCGTCAACGACCTGCCCCTCTCCCTGGCCACCCGGCTCTACCGCCGCTACGGCGGCGACGCCCTGGAGCAGATCCGGGCCAACCCCTACCTGCTGGTGGACGAGCTCTACGGCGTGGACTTCGCCGTCATGGACGAGATCGCCCTGTCCATGGGGGTGGCGGGGGACAGCCGCCGCCGGGTGGAGGCCGCCGTCCTCTTCGAGCTGAGCTACAACCTGAACAACGGCCACGTCTTTCTCCCCCGGGACAAGCTCCTGGCCGCCGCCAGCCAACTCATCGACTGCCCGCCCGACACGGTGGAGATCTCCCTGGACGACCTCATCGCCCGGGGCGCCGTCCGCTGCCAGCGGGTGGCCAAGGTGGAGGCCTGCTACCTCAGCCGCCTCTACGAGGCGGAGACCTACGTGGCGGAGAAGCTGGAGCGGATGCTCTCCTTCCGCTCCGACAGCGCCGGGAACGTGGACCGGATCATCGCCCAGATCCAGGCGGAGCAGGACATCACCTACGCCCCGGCCCAGCGCCGGGCAGTGGAGATCGCCGCCCGCCGGGGCGTCCTCCTCCTCACCGGCGGCCCCGGCACCGGCAAGACCACCTCCGTCCGGGCCATCGTAGCCATGCTGGAGCGGATGGGGCTGAACATCCTCCTCCTGGCCCCCACAGGCCGGGCGGCCAAGCGGCTGGGGGAGCTGTGCCAGCGGGAGGCCCAGACCATCCACCGGTGCCTGGGGATGGTCTGGCGGGAGGAGACCGGGGAGCTGACCTTCCAGAAGAACGAGAAGGAGCCCCTGGAGGCGGAGGCCGTCATCGTGGACGAGATGAGCATGGTGGACCTGCCCCTGATGGCCGCCCTCCTGGCGGCGCTGAAGCCCGACTGCCGGCTGGTGATGGTGGGGGACCCGGACCAGCTGCCCTCGGTGGGGCCGGGGAACGTGTTCTCCGACCTGATCCGCTCCGGGCGGATCGAGACCGTGGCCCTGACGGAGATCTTCCGCCAGGCCCGGGAGAGCGCCATCATCCGGGCGGCCCACGCGGTGAACCAGGGTGCCCTTCCCGAGCTGAAAAACAATGCGAAAAGCGACTTCTTCTTCATGCGCCGCCGGGACCCCGCCGCGGCGGTGGACCTGGTGGTGGACCTGTGCCGGAAGCGTCTGCCCGAGGGCATGGGCATGGACCCCAACCAGATCCAGGTCCTGTGCCCCACCCGGAAGGGGGCCTGGGGCACGGCGGCGCTGAACCGGGCCCTCCAGGCCGCCCTGAACCCCCCGGCCCCGGACAAGCGGCAGAAGATCTGGGGGGAGACGGTGTTCCGGGTGGGGGACCGGGTGATGCAGGTCCGCAACAACTACGACGTCCTCTGGCTCCGCTCCGACGGGGTCACCGGCTCCGGCATCTTCAACGGCGACGTGGGGGTGGTGGAGGAGATCGACCCCAGCGGGGAGCTGATGACCGTCCGCTTCGACGACCGCACCGCCACCTATGTCTCCGACATGCTCTCGGAGCTGGAGCTGGCCTACGCCGTCACCGTACATAAGGCCCAGGGCAGCGAGTACCGGGCCGTGGTGCTGGTGACCCTCCCCGCCGCCCCGGCCCTCATGGTCCGGGGGGTGCTCTACACCGGCGTCACCCGGGCCCGGGAGCTGCTGGTGGTGGTGGGGGACGACGCGGCGTTGAGCCGCATGGCCGCCAACGACCGCCAGCAGCGTCGGTACTCCGGCCTCCGGTGGCGGCTGAAGAACGGGACCGGGGGACGAAATTCCCTCCCCGCGACGGAGAAGGAGGCGCGATGACGATGCTCGCGATCCGCAAGTACGAGGAAACAGACTGGGAGCGGCTCCAGGCCATCCACGACGCCGCCCGGCGAAACGAGCTGGCCCTGGCGGGGCTGGAGGCGGCGTTCCTGCCCCTGGCCGAGGCGGCGGAGCGGGAGGGCCTGTTCGACTACCAGGTGGCCGTGGCGGAGCTGGACGGCGAGGCGGCGGGATTTGCCGCCTATAGTGAGGAGGAGCTGGCCTGGCTGTATGTGGACCCGGCAATGGGCCGCCGGGGCGTGGGCCGGGCTCTGGGGCGGTACGTTCTGGAGCGGATGGGCCGCCCCGCCGCCGTGGAGGTCCTCCGGGGCAACGAGCCCGCCCTGGCCCTATACCGGTCCCTGGGGTTTCGGGAGAAGGAGACCGTTACCGGCCGGATGCCCGGCAACGAGGCTTTCACCGTCACCGTCCGCTGTCTGACGCTGGAGGACCAGCCACCAGAGTAGCGGTGATGCTTGCCCGCTGATCGGTCTTTAGTCCTCGCTTTCTCCCATGGCCTCCAGGTACTCCTTGTGTATGGAAGCCTGAAAGGCTCCTGCTGGTATGCATCATACCGAACAGGAGCCTTTCAGGCTTTCAGTTTTCATGGAAGGATTCCTAAGAATTTCCTAGGTCCGGCGGCGGCTGCGTCTTTTTCATTCGCTTTTTCTATCGCGCGCCGCCTCCCCGGGCCGGCCCCGGGTCCCAGCCCACCGCACCGGGAAGCGGCGGGAGGACGGCGAGCTCTTTCCGGTAGGGCGGCTCTATGACCCTTGCGCACAGGCGGAAAGCCTGATATAATTCCGTAGAAAATGGCCTCGGCCCGCTGGCGCGGCGGGGAGGCGGCCGCCGTGCTCCGCCCATTCCGCCAGCCATTGCCCCGATCTATGATATCTTGAAAAATTACACTGGACATTTATAGATAAATCGGATAAACTGAGGCTATAAAGGACGCAAATAGACAGGAGTGTATGCGTGTGGAACAACAAGACATGCTGCGGGCCATCCCCAAGGTGGACGAGCTGCTGGGCATGGAGCCCCTTCAGGCGCTGGCAGGGCAGACGCCCGCCCCCGCCCTGCGGGAGGCCGTGCGGGAGGAGCTGGAGGCCCTGCGCCGCCGTATTCTGGCCGGCGATACCGACCACATTCCCAATCGAGAGGACCTGTGCGCCGCTGTATGCCGCCGGGCCCGTGAGGCTTCCCTGCCCAGCCTGCGGGGAGTGGTCAACGGCACCGGCGTGACCCTCCACACCAACCTGGGCCGGGCCTGCCTGAGCCGCCGGGCGGTGGAGGCCGTAGTCGCCGTGGCCGGCGGGTACTCCACTCTGGAATACGATGTGGACGCCGGCCGCCGGGGCTCCCGGCACAGCCATGTGGAGGCCCTTCTCTGCGCCGTCACCGGCGCGGAGGGGGCTATGGTGGTCAACAACAACGCCGCCGCCGTGCTGCTGATCCTCTCCGCCCTGGGCAAGGGGGGTGAGGTCATCACCTCCCGGGGAGAGCTGGTGGAGATCGGCGGGTCCTTCCGTGTTCCGGACATCATGGTCCAGTGCGGCTGCGCCCTGCGGGAGGTGGGCACCACCAACAAGACCCATCTCAGCGACTACGAGGGGGCCATCACGCCGGAGACCCGCGCCCTGCTGAAGGTCCACACCAGCAACTACAAGATCATGGGCTTTACCGAGAGCGTGCCCCTGGCGGAGCTGGTGGCCCTGGGCCGGGAGCGGGGCCTGCCGGTGATCGAGGACCTGGGCAGCGGGTCCCTGGTGGACTTGGAGCAGTTCGGCATCCACGGGGAGCCCACCGTCCAGCAGAGCGTCCAGGCCGGGGTGGACATCATCTCCTTCAGCGGGGACAAGCTCCTGGGAGGGCCCCAGGCCGGCATCATCATCGGCCGGAAGGACTACATTGAAACGCTGAAGAAGCACCCCCTGGCCCGGGCCCTGCGGGTGGACAAGATGACCCTGGCGGCCCTGCGGGAGACGCTGTACGCCTACACAGACCCGGCTATGGCGGTGCGGGAGATCCCCACCCTGGCCATGCTGGCCGTCCCGGAGCACGTGCTGCGGGAGAAGGCGGAGCTGCTGTGCCGCGCCCTGGCGGACCGGGGCGTGACGGCCCGGACAGTCCCCACCCAGGACCAGGTGGGGGGCGGGTCCGTCCCCACCCAGCTTCTGCCCGCCTGGGCCGTGGCCATCGACCCGGGCCGTCTGACGGTGGACGGCCTGGAGGCGGCCCTGCGGCGGCGGGAGCGGCCCATCATCGGCCGCATCACCCACGAGCAGTACCTGCTGGACACCCGCACCCTGTGGGAGTCGGACTTTGACTACATCGCGGAGGCCTCGGCGGAGGTGATCGGATGAAGCACGTGATCATCGGCACCGCGGGCCACGTGGACCACGGCAAGACCCTGCTGGTGAAGGCCCTGACCGGCATCGACACCGACCGGCTGGTGGAGGAGAAGAAGCGGGGCATCACCATCGAGCTGGGCTTCGCCCACCTGGACTTTGACGACGGCACCCAGGCGGGCATCGTGGACGTGCCGGGCCACGAGAAATTTATCAAGAACATGCTGGCCGGGGCCGGCGGCATCGACCTGGCCATGCTGGTGGTGGCCGCCGACGAGGGCTTCATGCCCCAGACGGTGGAGCACCTGGGCATTCTCTCCCTCCTGGGCATCCAGGACGGCCTGGTGGTCATCACCAAGTGCGACATGGCGGACCCGGAGTGGGTGGAGATGGTCAAGGAGGACGTCCGAACCCATGTGGAGGGCACCTTCCTGGAGGGCAAGCCTGTCTTCACCGTGTCCGCCTACACCGGCCAGGGCATCCCCGAGCTGCGCCAGGCCCTGAAGGAGCTGGTCCAGAAGGCGGCGGAGAAGAATATGCGCACCCCCTTCCGCCTGCCCATCGACCGGGTGTTCTCCGTGGACGGCTTCGGCACCGTGGTCACCGGCACCCTCATCGAGGGATCTGTCAGCAACGGGGACATGGCGGAGATCCTCCCCGGCGGGGTCCAGGCCCGGGTGCGGAACCTGCAGGTCCACGACAGGGATGTGGAGACGGCCTATGCCGGACAGAGGGTGGCCATCAACCTGGCCGGCGTGAAGAAGGCCGACCTGGGCCGGGGGGACGTCATCGCCCGGCCCGGCTCCGTCCGCACCTCCCTGATGCTGGACGCGCGGCTGCAAAATCTGAAGAACTCCCAGCGGACCATCCTCTCCGGCTCCCAGGTCCACCTCTACCACGGCTCCGCCGTGCGGCTGTGCAAGGTGGTGCTCCTGGACCGGGACGCCCTGCAGCCCGGCGAGAGCTGCTACGCCCAGCTCCGGCTCACCGAGGAGATCGCCGCCAAGCGGGGGGACCGGTTCGTCATCCGCTTCTACTCCCCCCTGGAGACCATCGGCGGCGGCGTGGTCCTGGACGACCTGCCCCGGCGGCACAAGCGGGGGGATCAGGCGGTGCTGGAGGCCCTGGCCATCCGGGAGAGCGGCTCCGGAGACGATCAGCTGGTCCAGCTGGTGGCGGAGCACGGCCACAGCCTGCCCACCCTGGAGAAGCTGGCCGCCCCCCAGAACCTGGACCGGGAGGAGCTGGGCCGCTCCCTGGAGGAGCTCACCTCCGCCGGAAAGGTCCTCCAGCCCCTGCCGGGCCGGTATCTGGCCGCGTCGGTGTTCGACGCCATCTGGGACAGCTGCCGGGGCCTGCTGGAGCAGTACCACAGGCAGAACCCCCTCCATGCCGGGATGAAGGTGGCGGAGCTGCGGCAGAAGCTGCTGAAAAACACGGACCAGGCGGTGGCCGACGCCATTCTGGCCGCCCTGGCCCGGGAGGGAAAGATCAAGGCGGTGGCCGACCGGTACGCCCTGGCGGACTTTGCCGTCCATCTGACCAAACGGCAGAGCGCCATCCGGGAGAAGCTGCTCCAGACCTACCGGAAGGCGGGACTGGAGGTGCCGGGACTGGACGAGGTGATCGCCTCTTTCCCGCCGGCGGAGCAGGGCGACTGCAGGCAGGTGGTGGAGAGCCTGGTCTCCGGCGGCGGCCTGGTGATGCTCACCCCCCAGCTCTGCCTCCACAGCCAGGTCTACGCCCAGGTGTGCGATAAGACCCGGGACTTTATGGCGGAGCACCAGGAGCTGACCCTGGCGGAATTCCGGGACCTGCTGGGCACCTCCCGGAAGTACGCCCTGGCGGTGCTGGAGTACTACGACAAAAACAAGATCCTGAAAAAAGACGGGGACGTCCGCCGGCTGGGAACCGGGTTCTGACCCGGCGCCCGCCCCGGCGGAAAGTCCGGGACATAACGTAAATTGTATAGAAAAATTCTATGAGGCCGCACTACCGGTTGCCCTCCGGGAAAAAGTGTGGTAAAATCGCGCTGCAAATGGGAGTAGAAGGGTGCTGGTGTGCCCCCTGGTCTTCAAAACCAGTGTTAGGGGTGAGGAGCCTCTTGGGTGGGTTCGATTCCCACATATTCCCGCCATGCCCGGCGGCGCGAATCATCGCGCCGCCGGTTTTCGCGTTTTCGGCGGCTTCGGGCCCCTACGAGAGGAGGAAGTCATGGATATCGACATCAAGGAGCTGGAGGCCTTTGCCTGCGTGGTGGAGAAGGGCAGCTTTTCCCGGGCCGCCGAGGCGCTGTACCTGACCCAGCCCACCATCAGCGCCCACGTGGCCTCCCTGGAGCGGAAGCTGGGGATCAAGCTGCTGGTGCGGACCACCAAGGAGATCTATCCCTCCGACGCCGGGAATCTGCTCTACGAGTACGCCAAGGAGATCCTCCGCCTGCGGACCAGCGCCGTCCAGGCCATCAAGGCCTTCTCCAAGGAGATGCGGGGGGTCATCCATGTGGCCGCCTCCACCATTCCCGGCCAGTACTACCTGCCCAAGATGATCCAGAGCTTCCGGGCCGAGTATCCGGACATCTCCTTCAGCCTCCAGCTGCTGGACAGCACCGAGGTGGCCGAGCAGATTGCCGCGCGAAAGGCGGAGATCGGCTTCACCGGCGCCCTCATCAACCTGCCCAAGTGCGTCTATCAACCCCTGGCGGAGGACCGGCTGGTCATCATCACCCCCAACACGCCCAAGTACCAGTCCTATCTCGCCACCGGCTTTCCCATCCGGCAGATCACCCAGGAGGCCTTCATCAGCCGGGAGCGGGGCTCCGGCACCCGGCTGGAGACCGAGGCCTTCCTGGAGGAGATGGGGGTGAACCCCAAGGACGTCCGCGTCGCCGTGGAGGTCCGGTCCACCGAGTCCATCAAGCAGATGGTCAGCGAGGGGCTGGGCGTGGCCGTCATCTCCCAGAGCGCCTGCGAGGACTACTGCCAGTTCAAGAAGATCCTGGCCTTCAACTTCGACAGCGTGAATCTCCGCAGGAAGCTGTACCTGGTCCGCCACAAGAACAGCATTCTTTCCCCCATCGCCCAGACCTTTTACGACTACGCCGCCGGCTATTACAGCGGCAAAAACGAACCCCGGTAGGACATCGTCAATTCATTGACAAAATCTATAGAGAGGCCTTGATTGTAAATTCTGATATAACCCCCTTTTTCCTTGTGCTTTTTCCATTTTCAACGTAAAATAAAGGCGATCAGGTTGCCTGCTTGTTCAACCTGGAAGTGAATATGGCGTTGGATGACGTTCTCGGGAGACCCGCTTCGGGCGGGGCCGAAGGAATAAGCGACGGGGAAGCCGATCCCGGCGTGAAGATCTCAGGCGAACAGACCGGGAACCGACGACCCTCTGGAGAGCGAACGCGCCGAAGGAGCAACCCGTTTGTCCGGGGAATCTCTCAGGTTTTTAACAGAGCAAGGCAGTGAATTTTTCATATTGCCTTGCTCTATTTTTATCTTGTGGACAAGCGGGCACACTGTATAGGAGGCCGCCATGGGCACCATTGGAAACCCCAGGGACTATCTGATCCTGACCAACAACCCCCTGGTCCCCGCCTGCATGGAGGGGAAGGGGCTGTATACCATCGATTTCCGCCCGGAGCTGAGTTATCGGGAGATCCTGACGCTGGTCCGGGACAAGGTCTATCTGGGCCACACCCTGTATACCCATCCCCTGGCGGGCAGCGTCAAGCCCAACGAGACGCCCTACAAGTCCGTCATCGTCTCCATGGTCCCCCACCAGTTCGACTCCCAGCAGGCGGAGATCATCGCCAACGCCATCGCGGTCTTCGACAAGTTCAAGCCCATCGGCTGGGAGCTGAACGAGCGGATCCTGCGGGATTTTCAACTGATCGACTATACCCTGCTGGCCGGCGCCATCGGCTTTGACGCCGCGGCGGGTCTTAGTAAAAAAATCTGAAGGAAGAAGGAGGTGTTCACTTTGAAATTGGAACTGGGCTATATCCAGATCAACGACATCCAATTTTCAAAGGAATGCAAGGTAGAAGCAAACACCCTGTATGTGGACCCGGACGCCGTCAAGGCCTTCATGTATGAAGACGACGACGTGAAGGCCTGGGTCAAGGACTTCAGCTTCGATGTGGCCAAGCCCGGCGAGAGCGTCCGGATCACCCCCGTAAAGGACGTGATCGAGCCCCGTGTGAAGGTGGAGGGCCCCGGCGGCATGTTCCCCGGCGTCATCAGCAAGGTCGACACCGTGGGCAGCGGCAAGACCCACGTCCTGCGCGGCATGGCCGTGGTCACCGCCGGCAAGATCGTCGGCTTCCAGGAGGGCATCATCGACATGACCGGCCCCGGCGCCGACTACACCCCGTTCAGCAAGCTGAACAACTTCGTGGTCGTCGCCGAGCCCGCCGAGGGCTACCAGGACCACAAGCACGAGTATGAGCACGCCGTGCGCATCGCCGGCCTGCGGGCCGCTGTCTTCATCGGCGAGCTGGGCCGGAACGTGACCCCCGACGAGTCCGAGGAGTTTGAGACCCTGGGCATCAAGGAGGGCATCGAGGAGTATCCCGACCTGCCCCGCGTGGCCTACGTCCATATGCTCCAGAGCCAGGGCCTGCTCCACGACACCTACGTCTACGGCGTGGACGCCAAGCGCACCCTGACCACCATCATCAACCCCACCGAGACCATGGACGGCGCCATCATCAGCGGCAACTGCGTGTCCGCCTGCGACAAGAACACCACCTATCACCACCAGAACAACCCCGTGGTGAAGGCCATGTTCGCCGCCCACGGCAAGACCCTCAACTACGTCTGCAACATCATCACCAACGAGAACGTCTATCTGGCCGACAAGCAGCGCTCCTCCGACTGGACCGCCAAGCTGTGCCGCCTGCTGGATCTGGACGGCGCCATCGTCAGCCAGGAGGGCTTCGGCAACCCGGACACCGATCTGATCATGAACACCAAGAAGATCGAGCTCCAGGGCGTGAAGACCACCATCATCACCGACGAGTACGCCGGACAGGACGGCAAGAGCCAGTCCCTGGCCGACGCCGACCCCCTGGCCGACGCCGTTGTCACCGGCGGCAACGCCAACGAGGTCATCATCCTGCCCAAGCTGGACAAGGTGATCGGCACCCTGGACTATGTGGACGTCATCGCCGGCGGCCACGCCGGGTCCCTGCGTCCCGACGGCACCATCGAGGCCGAGCTCCAGGTCATCACCGGCGCCACCAACGAGATGGGCTTCAACCGTCTCAGCGCCCGTTAAACTGTAGGAAAGGAGGAAACACACCATGAGTTATAAAGTTGTACACTATATCAACCAGTTCTTCGCCAACATCGGCGGAGAGGAGATGGCCCATGTGGCTCCCGAGCTCCGGGACGGCATCGTCGGCCCCGGCCTGGCGTTCAATCAGGCCTGGAAGGGCGAGGCTGAGATCGCCAAGACCATCGTCTGCGGCGACTCCTACTTCGCCGAGCACGAGGCTGACGCCAAGAGCCAGATCCTGGAGTGGGTCAAGGCCGAGAAGCCCGACTTCTTCCTGGCCGGCCCCGCCTTCAACGCCGGCCGCTACGGCTACGCCTGCGCCACCATCTGCGCCGCCGTGCAGGACGAGCTGGGGATCCCCGTGCTCACCGGCATGTATGAGGAGAACCCCGGCGCCGATCTGAAGAACAAGATCCTCATCGTCGCCACCGCCAACTCCGCCGCCGGCATGCGCAAGGCCGCTCCCGCCATGGCCAAGCTGGCCCTGAAGATCATGAAGGGCGAGAAGCTGGGCGCCTCCTGCGAGGAGGGCTACATGCCCAACGGCATCCGCAAGAACTTCTTCGAGAAGAAGGTGGGCGCCGAGCGCGCCGTGGATATGCTGGTGGCCAAGCTCAACGGCAAGCCCTTCACCACCGAGTATCCCATGCCCTCCTTCGACCGCGTGGCCCCCAATCCCGCCGTCAAGGACCTGAGCCACGCCACCATCGCCCTGTGCACCTCCGGCGGCATCGTCCCCAAGGGCAACCCCGACCACATCGAGTCCTCCTCCGCCTCCCACTACGGCGAGTACTGCATCGCCGGCGTGCAGGAGCTGACCAGCGAGGGCTATGAGACCGCCCACGGCGGCTACGACCCGGTCTACGCCAACGCTGACCCCAACCGCGTCCTGCCTGTGGACGTGATGCGCGACTTTGAGCGCGAGGGCAAGATCGGCAAGCTCCACGACTACTTCTACACCACCGTCGGCAACGGAACCTCCGTGGCCAACGCCAAATCTTTTGCCGCGGAGTACGCCCAGAAGCTGCTCCAGGCCGGTGTTCATGCCGTTATCATGACCAGCACGTGAGGTACCTGTACGCGTTGCGGTGCAACGATGGTTAAAGAGATCGAGCGTGCCGGCATCCCCGTGGTGCATATGTGCACAGTCACCCCCATTTCCATGACCGTGGGCGCCAACCGGATCGTGCCCACCATCGCCATTCCCCACCCCCTGGGCAACCCCGCCCTCTCCCACGACGAGGAGAAGGCCCTCCGCCGCAAGCTGGTGGAGCGCGCCCTGGAGGCCCTGACCACCGAGGTGGAGGACCAGACCATCTTCGAGGTCTGATCCCCCAGAGCCGGTCAGCGGCGGGCGCCCTTTGGCAGGTCGGCGTCTCCTTGACCTGCCGTGGATTTGGTGAGATAATCGGTATGGGGCGGCCCTGCCCGCCCCATACCGGAATTCTGAGAAACAGGAGTATCTTCCAATGAGCAAAATTTACGACGTGATCATTTTGGGCGCCGGCCCCGCCGGCCTCACCGCCGGCCTGTATGCCGGCCGCAGCCGCCTGAGCACCCTCATCATCGAGAAGGGCCAGGACGGCGGACAGATCGCCATCACCGACGAGATCGAGAACTACCCCGGCCAGATGGTGGAGGGCGAAAGCGGCCCCAGCCTCATCGCCCGGATGACCGAGCAGGCCAAGAAGTTCGGCGCCGAGCGGTGCAGCGACACCATCAAGAGCGTGGAGCTCACCGGCGAGGTGAAGAAGCTGGTGGGCGTCAAGGGCGAGTACCTGGCCAAGAGCGTCATCATCGCCACCGGCGCCTTCCCCAAGCCCATCGGCTGCGAGAACGAGGGCAAGTTCACCGGCAAGGGCATCTCCTTCTGCGCCACCTGCGACGCGGCCTTCTTCGAGGACTTTGAGGTCTACGTGGTGGGCGGCGGCGACAGCGCGGTGGAGGAGGCCATGTACCTGACCAAGTTCGCCCGGAAGGTGACCATCATCCACCGCCGGGATCAGCTCCGGGCCGCCAAGTCCATTCAGGAGAAGGCCTTCGCCAACCCCAAGATCCACTTCCTGTGGGACAGCGTGGTGGTGAAGGTGGACGGCGACGAGCTGCTCTCCTCCATGACGGTGAAGAACGTGAAGACCGGGGAGCTGACCACCATCACCGCGGACGAGGACGACGGCCTCTTCGGCCTGTTCGGCTTCATCGGCTACAACCCCAACTCCCAGCTCTTTGATGGGATGCTGGACATGGAGAACGGGTACATCAAGACCGACGACAACATGCACACCAGCATTCCCGGCGTCTTCGCCGCCGGCGATATCCGCGTCAAGAGCCTGCGCCAGGTGGTCACCGCCGCCGCTGACGGCGCCATCGCCGCCATGCAGGCCGAGCACTTCATCAGCAACACCTGATCCCCGTCAGGCTGCGTAATACGAAACAAAGAAAAGGAGACGATCCCCATGCTGGAACTGGATAAGAATACTTTTGAAGCGGAAGTCCTGCAGGCCCCCGGCAAGATCCTTGTGGATTTCTACGGCGACGGCTGCGTGCCCTGCGCCGCCCTGATGCCCCACATCCACGCCTTCGCCGAGACCTACGGCGACAAGATCAAGTTCTGCGCCCTGAATACCACCAAGGCCCGCCGCCTGGCCATCAGCCAGAAGGTCCTGGGTCTGCCCGTCATCGCCATCTACGAGAACGGTGAGATGATCGACTCCTGCGTCAAGGAGGACGCCACCGTCGAGAACGTGGAGGCCATGATCAAGAAGTACGTCTGATCGGCGTACCGTTTTCATTCGTTTATTCCCGCTGCGGCGGTAATAAAAATCTAGAGCAAAGGAGGAAAGTGACATGAGCATCTTGGCTGGCAAGAAGGTCATCATCATCGGTGACCGTGACGGCATCCCCGGTCCCGCGATCGAGGAATGCGCTAAGAGCGCTGGCGCCGAGGTCGTGTTCTCCTCGACGGAGTGCTTCGTCTGAACTGCCGCTGGTGCAATGGACCTGGAGAATCAGAGGAGAGTCAAGGAGATCGCCGAGGAGTATGGCCCTGAGAACGTCGTCGTTCTGCTGGGCGCTGCCGAGGGCGAGGCCTCCGGTTTGGCCGCTGAGACAGTGACCAATGGCGATCCCACTTATGCCGGTCCGTTGACAGGAGTCTCGTTGGGACTCACGGTTTTCCATGTGTGCGAGCCCGAAGTGAAGGCTGAGTTCGATCCCGCCGTCTATGACGAGCAGGTCTCCATGATGGAGATGGTGCTGGACGTTGATGATATCATCAGCGAAATGTCCAGCATCCGGGAGCAGTACTGCAAGTACCTCTAATCGGGAGCAAGACATGCAGGTGGGCGGCGGCTGAAGCCGCCGCCCACCGATTGATTTTCTGTC
>DVGP01000221.1 GCA_018712665.1 Candidatus Pelethomonas intestinigallinarum
GTGGGTCCCAGAGGAGAAGCCATAGAAACATGTCTCTCTTTAAGAGGCCGGCAGGCGGATCATCGTTGACCACCGAACTGTAGATTAGAAATAAAATGAAATTCAGTGGCAGAGATGTTCCAAGCCTGATAGAGACCGATTAGGAAAAGGAATCCAAAACCTTGGTTTTGGCGGTTTTTCGGTTCACTTTTGGGCGTCCAAAAGTGAACCCTGGGGTGCGGGGGTGGGTAACCCCCGCGAAAACCCGGGTCCGGGCAAGTGCCCAGGATGGGTACGGGGAGGCCCGGGAGCCATCGAACAGCATGGCGCCCATTCGGGAGAAAAATCCCTCCTGCCGGCGGAGCCGGCAGCAAACCCAATGAAAAAGGAAGATACCATATGGATAGACTAGTAAGAGCCATCACCACCGACGGCATGGTCCAGGCCGTGGCCGTCTCCACCCGGAACCTGACAGAGCGGGCCCGGAACATCCACACCACCCTGCCGGTGGCCACGGCGGCCTTGGGCCGCGCCCTGGCGGCGGCCTCCATGATGGGCAACGCCCTGAAGGTGGAGGACGCCAGCCTGACCCTCCAGATCAAGGGCGGCGGCCCCCTGGGGACGGTGCTGACGGTGTCCGACGCCCAGGGCAACGTCCGGGGCTACGTCCAGCAGCCCCACGTGGACCTGCCCCTGCGCCCGGACGGCAAGCTGGACGTGGGCTCCGCTGTGGGCAGCGACGGCACCCTGACGGTCATCAAGGACCTGGGGATGAAGGAGCCCTATATCGGCAGCGTCCAGCTCCTGGGGGGCGAGATCGCCGAGGACCTGGCGGCCTACTTCGTGGAGAGCGAGCAGATCCCCACCGCCTGCGCCCTGGGGGTCCTGGTGGACCGGGACCAGAGCGTGAAGGCAGCCGGAGGCTACATCATCCAGCTCCTGCCCGGGGCGGGGGAGGACGTGATCGGCAAGGTGGAGGGCGGCGTCATGGCCGCCGGGGCCGTCACCGCCCTGCTGGACCAAAACGACGACCCGGAGGCCCTCCTGCGGACCGTCCTGTCGGATTTCGAGCTGGAGATCCTGGAGACCTGCCCCGTGGAGTACCGCTGCTACTGCAGCCGGGAGCGGGTGGAGCGGGCCCTCATCAGCCTGGGGAGGGACGAGCTGGAGAGCATCCTCCGGGAGCAGGGGGGCTGCGAGCTCACCTGCCAGTTCTGCGATAAGGTCCATACCTTCACCGCCGAAGAGCTCCAGGCCCTCATCGACCAGCTCTGAGACGCCGGGGGCGCCGCCATCCCAGGGGCTCTGCCCCTGGACTCCGCCCGCTTTTTGGAAAAAAGCGGGGCAAAAACGTTTGGGCAAAACTGCGTTTTGCCAGGGAATGAAACAGAGATTTTCTATGAAGGATAGGATATTCAGCCCGGCCGGGATGCTTCTGTCCGGGTGCGTGATGGGGGCGCTGGCCAAGCTCAGCGACGTGTATTTCCGGGTCAGCTATTTTCAGATGTCCCTCTCCGAGCTCACGTCCCAGATGTCGATTTGGATCGTGCTGGGGGTGGCCATCAGCCTGTTCAGCGGGAGCCGGAAGCTGGCCATGGCGAATGTGTTCCTCTTCTGCGCCGGGATGCTGGCGGCCTACTACGTTACGGCGGAGCTTACCCACGCCGTATACGGCTGGACCTTCATCAAGGGCTGGGCCGTCTTCGCCTGCTGTTCCCCGGTGATGGCCTATCTGGTGACGCTGACCAAGGGGAGGGGTCTCCTGCCGCTCCTCATCAAGCTGGGCGTTTTGGCTGTCTATATAGGCATTGACCTCCTGCTCTTCGGCGGCCCTCAGATCTATGACCTTGTGCTTCTGATCCCTCTTGTATATCTGCTGTTTGTCAGGAAATACGATAGATAAACGAAGCAATACGGCGGCACGCTGCCCTTTTTCGGGCGCGTGCCGCCGTATTGCGTGTTATATGTAAGTGAGGCGATTTATAGGGGCTGGTAGGCCTCGATGCCGATGCCGTCGAAGGAGGGCATGTCGAAGTAGACCCGCAGGGCCATGTCGATCAGGGGCATGGCGCTGACCGCCCCGGTGCCCTCCCCCAGGGCCATCCCCAGCTTCAGCAGGGGGGTGAAGCCCAAAGCCTCCATCACCGGCCCGGCCCCCGGTTCCGCCGACAGGTGGGAGGGGATGAGGGCGTCCCGCGCCGCCGGGCACAGCCGCGCCGCCGCCAGGGCCGCCACCGTGGAGATGAACCCGTCCATGACCACGGGGACACGGCACCGGGCGCAGCCCAGGTAGAAGCCGATCATGGCGGCGATGTCGAAGCCGCCCACCTTGGATAGGACGTCGATGGGGTCCGCCGGATCCGGGCGGTGGAGGGCGATGGCCCCGTCGATAACGGCGATCTTTTTCCGCAGGCCCTCGTTGGTGAGCCCCGCCCCCTTGCCGGTCATCTCCGTCGCCGGGCGGCCCAGCAGGGCGGCGGCCACGGCGCTGGAGGTGGTGGTGTTGCCGATGCCCATCTCCCCGGCGGCCAGCAGGCCGCAGCCCATCTCGCTGAGCTCCCGGGCGATGTCCATTCCCGCCAGCA
>DVGP01000222.1 GCA_018712665.1 Candidatus Pelethomonas intestinigallinarum
TGTTGGCCTTCATGAGGCCGGTGATCACGTCGGCGGAGGGCCGCTGGGTGGCAATCACCAGGTGGACGCCGGCGGCGCGGCCCATCTGGGCCACCCGGCAGATGGACTCCTCCACCTCCTTGGCGGCCACCAGCATCAGGTCCGCCAGCTCGTCGATGACCACCACCACGCTGGGCAGGGTCTCCAGGTCCTCGCTGGCCTTCGCCAGCTTGTTGTACTCCTCCAGCTTCTTCACGCCGTGCTCAGAGAAGGTCTTGTACCGCTTCATCATCTCGAACACCGCCCACTGCAGGGCGCCGGCGGCCTTTTTCGGGTCCGTCACCACCGGGATCAGCAGGTGGGGGATGCCGTTGTAGGGGGCCAGCTCCACCATCTTCGGGTCTACCATGATGAAGCGCACATCCTCGGGGCTGGACTTGTAGAGCAGGGAGATGATGAGAGAGTTGGTGCACACGGACTTACCGGAGCCGGTGGTACCGGCAATGAGCACGTGGGGCAGCTTGGCGATGTCCCCCACGATGTCCTTGTTCCCGATGTCCCGGCCCACGGCAAAGGCCACAGAGGACTTGTGCTGGGTGAAGGCCCGGGACTCGATGACATCCCGGATCAGCACCGGGGAGACAGTCTTGTTGGGCACCTCGATGCCCACCACGGAGATCTTCTCCGGGATGGGGGCGATGCGCACGCCGCTGGCCCCCAGGGCCAGGGCGATGTCGTCGGCCAGGTTGGTGATCTTGCTGAGCTTCACCCCCTGGTCCAGGACGAACTCGTAGCGGGTGATGGCGGGTCCCCGGATCACGTCGCCGCCGGTGGCGTCCACGCCGAAGCTGTGGAGGGTGTCCGCCAGGCGCTGGGCGTTGGTCCGCAGCTCCGCCCCCGCCTCGATGTAGTTGTCCTGCCGGTTCTGGTCCAGCAGGGTGATGGGCGGGAAGTCGTAGGTCTTCTCCACCGCCATGCCGTTGGCGATCTCGGCGGCCACCTGGGCGGTGGCGGCCTCCACCTCGCCGGCGGTGTCCTTTTTCCGCCGCCGGGTCCCCACCGGCGGCTCCTCCTGGAACTCCGGCTCCTGAATGGGGACGGGCTCCGGCGGAGGAGCGGGGACCGGCGCCGGCTGGGGCTCCTCCTGGGGCTGGGCCGGGGCATTGCCGTTGGGAGCACTGCCGGCGAGCACGTCGGCGGGGGTCATCTGCTCCTTGTCCCGGGGCTTGAAGAAGCTGGAGAGTACGCCGCCCTTCTTCTCCCGGGAGGTCTCCTCGTCATCATCCAGGGGAATGTCGATCTCCGGCCGGGGCGCACGGGGCCGGGCCGGCCGGGGAGCGGGCTTCTCGGCCTTGCGTTCCGCTATTGGCTGGAAGTACTCGTCGTCCTCCTCGTCCTCGTAGTCCTCCACCCGGTAGTCCAGACGCTCCCGCTCCTTCCACATCTGCCAGAGGGTGGAGAAGCTGATCTGGAACACCACCATCAGCAGCACCAGGATCAGGACGCAGAAGATTACCACGGAGGCGGGCTTGCCCAGCACCGCCAGGAACCCCTGGGCGGTGCCCCCGGAGAGGACGCCGCCGCTGTAGAGCTCCCCGCCGGTGGTCCACAGCTTGCCCAGCAGGCCGTCGGGGCTGGAGAGGTCCTCCCGGCAGAAGAGCATATGCCATACCCCGCCGAAGAGATAGGGCACCAGCAGGGCCGAGGCGGTCCGCAGGGCCACCGGCCTCCCCTTATGGGTCAGCAGGATCCAGGACGCCGCCGCCAGGGCCGGAGCCATCAGGAAGTAGCCGAAGCCAAAGAGGCCCTTGAGCGCCGTGGGCAGCAGGACGATGAGCCAGCCGTCCTGGTTGAAGTAGCTGAAAAACACGCACAGGGCCAGGATCAGAAACACCACCCCGGTGACCTCCCGGCGGATGGGCCGCTTGGCCGGGGCTTTCCGGGAGGAGGACCGGCTGCCGGTCCCCTTCCCGCTCCTTGCGCCGCTCCTAGCGGATGAGGAGCGACTGCCGCTCTTTCCGCCGCCGGCGGTTTTTTTCTTTGGTGTGGTCGCCATGGTACACCTCACTTGCCATCAATTGCTCCCAGGATCAGCCGGTCAAAGTCCGGCTGATGGGCCAGGAAGCGGTCCCGGGTTCCCGGGGCGAACGCATCCGTCAGGATAAACCTCTTGTACTCGTCATAGGGCAGCAGCCTCCAGTCCACCGTCTCCCCCTCCTGGAGGGAGATCGCCTGGTCTTCCGGGTTGAAGCGGACCAGGAAGCTGTGGTAGATGGTGGGATAGCCGTCGATCTCCCGCCGGGGCCGGACGTAAACTGACGTAAATGCCTCCGGGGGCAGGGCCAGCCCGGTCTCCTCCCGCAGCTCCCGCCGGGCGCCCGCCAGGGGGCTCTCTCCCTTCACCACGGACCCGCCGGTGACCTCCCAGTGGAGGCCCCAGGGCTTATCCGGGTGGCGCTGGGTCACCAGCACCCGCCCGTCGTGTGTCACGGCGTAAATCTCCACCACCAGGTGATAGGCTCCCTCCGGCACAGGCTCCCCCCGAACCAGATCAAAACCAAGGGGCCTCCCCTCCCGGTCCACCGCGTCCCAAAGCTCTCTCGTCATGGCCGCGTCAGGCTCCCAGCCAGGGCAGGCCGGAGGTGGACTTCATGACGCTGAGGGCCAGGGTGATGACGCCGGCGGCCCAGCAGTAGTAGGAGAAGGCGCCGAAGCGGCCCTTCTCCGCCACGAACCGCAGCAGGCGGATGGAGAAGTAGCCGGACACCGCCGCCACCGCCACCCCCAGGAGGTAGGCGGGCACCAGGGCGGGGTCAATGCCCCCGGCCTGGATCACGTCCACGAAGTGGAGGAGGTTGGCCCCCAGCACCGCCGGGATGGACAGGAGGAAGGCGTAGCGGACGGCGAACTTCCGCTCAAAGCCCACGAAGCACCCCACGGAGATGGTGGTGCCGGACCGGGAGAGGCCGGGGCAGGTGGCCACGGCCTGGCTCAAGCCCACCACCAGCACGTCCCGCATTGTGGCGGTACGCTCGTTCTTCCGCCCCTTCTTCACCCGGTCGCACACCCAGAGCAGCACGCCGGTGACCAGCAGCGCCGCTCCAATGAAGTATGTATTGCTGCTGAGTCCCTCCACAAAGTCCTGGATGGGCAGCACCAGGAACAGGGGCAGGGTGCCCACCACCACCAGCAGGATCATTCGCCGGGCGGGGGGGATTTTCTCCGGCATCCCGCCGTGGGACACGTCCTGGATGGTGCGGATAAACTCCAGGATCATCTCCTTGATGTCGGCCCAGTAGGCCACGAACACCGCCGCCAGGGTGCCCAGGTGGAGCAGCACGTCGAAAAACATGTCGTCGCTGCCCTCCACCCCAAAGCCCAGCAGCTCCTGGGCGATGGCCAGATGGCCGGAGCTGGAGATGGGCAGAAATTCCGCCACCCCCTGGATCAGTCCTAAAATCAAAGCGTTAAACAGGGACACAGAAGCGCCTCCTTCACAAGATATCTTGTTTATAATAGCACACTTGTTTGTGTTTTTCCACTGTTTTTTGCCGCTGATCCAGGCGGCAGATCGCGATACAAAATTGGAGAAATTAGACAAGCGGAGAGGCGGCTTCTGCCCAATTTTACTGCCGGAGCAGCCCGGAGGGCTGTGGGGATCTCCATAGGCTGAAGCCGAAAAAACAGATGGTATTCTCATCCGCCTTCCGCGCCGCGTCCATTCATCAGTTCCCCAGGTGATACAAGCCGCGTGAGATCTCTGTCATATTCCTGTAAAATCCACAGACAACCCGGCTCCGCAAAGACGCAAAATGATTTTACCTAATTTTTACAGACATTTTACCGCGCGGGGAGCGCGTCGAAAACGGAGGTTTGCTAAAATGCTATCTTGAAGAGATATGCGTACGCAGAATCTTTGAAAAAGATTACAGCGGACCCCGAAAATCCGGCGGGCGGCTCGTACTCTACAGCCGGAGGGGTGGAGGGATCGACATGGTACAGACAGAACACAGTATCGTAAGCCAGGTGTATGCGGCCAAGACAGACCCGGAAACCGCGGATATGTTTATCCAGCAATACATGGGCTTCATCCGTTCAGAGACGGTGAAATTTATCCGCACTGCCCCGGAGGACGGCCACGAGGATGAGCTGAGCATCGCCATGCTGGCCTTCTATGAGGCGATCCTGGCCTATGAGAAAGGACGAGGCGCTTTTCTCCCCTATGCGGCCCGGTCCATCAAAAACCGGCTCATCGACCACTACCGGGCGGAAAAGCGCCACAAAAACGTGATCTCCCTCCACACGGCTTCCAACCCAGAGGAGGACAGCGGAGAACTGGTGGAAACCATTCCCGACACAGCAGACCACATAGAGGCATACGAAGTACGTACCGCCAGTCAAAAGGAGATCCAAGAGTTTTCGGAGGCCCTCTCCCGCTTCGGCCTGACCTTCTCCGATGTGGCGGACAACTGTCCCCGGCAGGAGCGGACGTTTGCCGCCTGCCGCCGGGTGCTGGATTTTGCCCGGTCCCGGCCGGAGCTGCTCAAGCGGGTGGAGGACACGGGAAAGCTGCCCATGAATGAGCTGGCATCCGGCTCCGGTACGGACAAGAAGACTCTGGAGCGGCACCGGAAATATCTGGTGGCTATCCTGCTGGCCTTCACCAACGGCTATGAGATCATCCGGGGGCACCTGTGCCAGATCGGCCCGGCCAAAGGAGGGAGCGCGAAATGAAATATCTGGTCATGGAGACCCACCCAGCCTATGCGGTGGTGCTGGACGAGGAGGGGCACTTCCTGAAAGCGGCCAACCTTCGCTACCGGGTGGGCGATACCGTGCAGGAGATCGTGGAACTGAGGACGCCGCAGAGGAAGCCCGCTCCCCTTTGGAAACCCCTGTCCGGCCTGGCTGGCCTGGCCGCCTGCCTCTGCCTGGTATTCTTTGGGTATTACCAGCCCAACTTCGCCCCTTACGGGGCTCTGCGCATCCAGATCAATCCGGATGTGGAGCTCACCCTCAGCCGCACCGACCGGGTGCTGGAGCTGGAGGGACTCAACCCAGACGGCGAGGAGCTCATTGCCGGATACAATTTCAGCGGCAAGGACCGGGAGGATGTAACCGGGGAGCTGGTGGAGCGGGCCATTTCCATGGGCTATCTCTCCAGCGGGGAGACGGTGTCCATCACCGTCTCCAGCGATGATACCGACTGGCAGGCCCGGGAAGAGCAGGAGGCCCGGGAGGATCTGGAGGAACGGTATGGGGAGGCCATCGTGATCCAGATCGGCCCCGCCGCCGAGGAGCCGCCGGCTGAGGAAGTGGTCATACCGGTGACGCCGTCCGCGCCAGAACCTGTTCCAGAGTCCGCGCCCGGCGCACAGACCGAGCCACCCACCCAGCCGGCTGTTTCGGAGGATACCGACTACGCTCCCAACAGCGACGGGATAACCGACTATAGCGATACGGACTACGGCCCCTATTCCGACGGCGTCACAGATTATGGAGATGATGGCGGCGCTGAGGCGCCCTATACTGACGGTATGACCGACTATGAGGACCGTGATGATGACGGCGGCTGGGACGGCGGCCCGGAAGATGACGACTGGGATGACAATGACAGCGGCGATAACGGCTGGAACGACGACTGGGAGGACAGCGACAGCGGCGATAACGGCTGGGACGACGACTGGGGGGACAGCGACAGCGGCGATAACAGCTGGGACGACGGCTGGGAGGACAGCGACAGCGGCGATAACAGCCGGAACGACGATTGGGAGGACAACGACGATTAAGGAAGGACCCGAAAAAACTTTTTTGCGGCCCCGGTTTTCCATCAAAGGCTCCGTATCCTCCCAGTGTAAGCCAAAGGA
>DVGP01000223.1 GCA_018712665.1 Candidatus Pelethomonas intestinigallinarum
TAAAATAGTTTGAGGCCGCCCCGCCGGGGCGGCCTCAACATGTCGGAAAAGCCTCGCAGAGTTCGTGCGCTGCCGTCGGCAGCTATGCTGCCATACGGATGCGGCCTGCCCCTTGCGGGTACGCCGCCCGCAGGCGGCGGAAGAAAATGAAATCGTTTTTCCAGCGGCGTGTACGGCGGAAAAACACTTTGCGCGGAGCGAGCGTCGCAGGACCCGCCAGGGGCCGAGGCGCAGAGCGCAGCGAATCCCCTTTGGCGGAAAAGGCGTCAGCCTTTTTCGACAGTTTAAGGCCGCCCCGGCGGGGCGGCCTCAAACTATTTTATTGCGTCCAGCCGGGACAGGTCCGGCTACGCCTCCGGGATCAGGGCGGCGGTAGCCTCCACAACGGCCTCCACATCCTCCCGGGCGGCCAGTAGGACCACCTCGCCGTCCAGGCTCACCAGACAGTTGCTGCTGTCATACTGGTAGAACACCAGCTCCACCTGGGGGAAGGTCTCGGTGTTCCGGTGGAAGGTGAAGGAGATCTGGGCGGACCGCTCCGGCGTCAGCCCTACGGCGCTGCCGGTGGAGGCCATGGCGTTGAGGTCGTCCAGCAAGTCCCGGAACTCCACCTCGGCCCCGTCCAGCAGGTAGGTGACCTTCTGGCTCTCCTCGCCCTCCTCGTCGGTGACGGTGGAGACCTCCCGTGTGACGGTGTAGGTCTGGCCGTCCACCGCCACGTCGATGGAGGTGACGGTGTCCCAGTCCATGGCCAGGACCTCGTCGGGCCGCAGGTCGTCGTAGGCGGTGTAGAGCAGGCTGTCGCTGACCGCGGCGTCAATGAGATAGACCATGCCGGAGCCGGCGATCCGGGCGTAGCAGCTCTCGCTGCTGTAGTCCCCGATCTCCAGGGTGAAGGTCTCCGTCCGGGACTGGCTCTCCCCGTCCTCGTCCTCCTCGGTGACGGTGTAGGTCACGGCGGCGGTGACGGCGGGTGTATCCAGGCCGTAGGAGGCAAGATCCTCCTCCGAGGCGTCGTAGCTGACGCAGGACTGCCAGGTCAGACCGGTGACGGCCTCCACCAGGGACTCGGTCAGGTCCGTATCCAGGGCCAGCCAGTCCCCGCCCTCCGCCAGGAACCACACGTAGTCGTCGCTGTAGGCCAGGCCGCTGTCCTCCTGGCAGCGGATCTCCATGGTCCGGGTCTCCCCGTCAATGGTCAGGGCGGACACGTCCTCTATGGCGGGGATCTCCTCCATCTGGATGATGTCGTACAGGCCGTAGGCAAAGGCGTCCAGCAGGGAAGTGTCCACCAGGTAGACGCTGCCGTCCCCGGTGGAGAGGTACAGCTGCCCGCCCAGCACCGTCTCGTCGCCGATGAGCAGCTCATAATCCGTGCCGTCCGCCGTCAGGGTGACGGTGCACTGGGGATCGTCCAGGCCGTAGCTGGCCAGGTCCTCTGGTTCAGCGATGGTCTCCTGGGCCAGGACCTCCGCCAGAGTATCCACCATGTTCTGGGGGTAGGACTGGTCAATGGGGCAGGCGTCGGAGTCCGCGTAGCTCCACTGGCCGTCGGCACAGGCCAGGGAGACGGTCTCGCCGTCGTAGGTCCAGCCCAGGGCCGTCACGGTCTCAGTGTCGATGGAGAGAACGGCGACGCCGGCGCTCTCCTCCTCCGCCTCCAGCTGGGCGGTGTAGCGGGCAGCCAGCCAGGCCCCCAGGCCCACGACGGCCAGCACCGCCAGCAGGATCAGCAATTTTGTTCCACGTTTCATCTGCGTTTCCTCCTGACCCAAATCACGATGCCGCAGGCGAAGTACCCCAGGGGCAGCACACCGGTGATCAGCAGGCTCAGCTGGGAGGCGGTGGCGCTGTCCATGGTCAGATACTCATAGCTGAGGCTCTTGGCACGGATGGAGATGCTCTCCTCCTGCTCGCACATCCAGCTGATACAGTTGAGGAAGAAGTCCTGGTTGCCGCCGGCCACCCGCTGGCTGGTCTCATCGTCCACCAGGGCGGAGGAGGATACCCACACCACCTGGGACTGGGTCTCGTCGTCGATCTCCTTGGTGGCGGCCACCGCCAGGGCGAAGGGGCCGTCCGCGTCCCCCTCCTCCCGCTCATAGGTGGCCATGGACCACCCCGCCGCCTTGGAGAAGGCGTTAGCCGAGGTGGTGAGCAGCTCCGTGACGGACACGCCCTCGGGCAGTTCCTCATCCACCGTCAGGCCCTGGGCGATGGGCAGCAGCACATAGTAGCCCTCGTCCCGCAGGGGTGAGGTGATGGTGTGGTAGCCGATGTCCGGCAGCAGGTAGTAGGGCAGGCCCATGGCGTAGTTGGCCTGGTCCTCCTCCACCACGATGCCGTCAACGGCGTGGACGCCGTAGCCCGCCATCAGAGTCTCCAGGTTGGTCAGCTCCGCCCCCTCCTGGGGCGGGTCGGTGATCAGCAGCAGGCGGCCGCCGCCGTCCAGGTACGCCTGCAGAGCGGTGAGCTCCACGTCGGCAATATCGCTCTGGGGGGCGAGAATGAGCACGCAGTCCGCGTCCTCCGGGACCGTCTCCGCCGACAGCAGGCTCAGCTCCTCAAACTCCATGTTGTCCTGCTCCGCCGCGCTCTGAAAGTCAGAGCTCAGAGAGCCCTCCCCGTGGCCGGTGAGGGTGTAGACCTTGGGCAGGTCGTCGTTGACCACATAGCTGACGGCGCTGGTGATGGCCCCCTCCCCGGCGAAGTTCATGTCCACGGAGCCGGTGGTGTAGTAGTTGGTGTAGTCGTACTCATAGATGTCGTAGTAGTCCACATACCGGTAGCGGGCCTCAGACTCCACGATGAGGCTGTTGTTGTACACACTGCCGACGTCGTACTGCTCCAGGAAGGTGGGGGAGACCACCGGGTCCACCTTCTCCACCGTCAGGTTCTCGCTGAGGGCCTGGTACCGCTCCAGCAGGGTCTCCAGGGTGGCATCCTCCTGGCCGCTCTGGACGATCCAGTGGATGGTCACCGGCGTCTCCAGGCTCCCCACGATGCTCTCCGTCTGGTCGGAGATGGAGAAGAGCTGGCTGGAGGTGGTGTCGAACTGGGTCCACTGGGCGGGCAGCGCCCGGACCAGCGCGTTGGCCGCCACGATGATGGCGATGACGATGGCGGCGGCCGCCACGCTGTAGCCCCCCACCCGGACGGCCCGAGTGGTGAGGGCGGCCTTCAGGTCGAAGGAGCGGCGCTTCCCGCCGCCCGAGGCCTTATGGGCCGCGTTCTCTTTTTTCCAGGGCAGCTTCATTCGCTCCACCTCCGTTTCTCCAAGGACTGGACCGTCAGAAACAGGAACAGCCCCGACACGCTGAGCAGGTAGACCACCGCGCGCAGGTCAAAGACCCCGTTGACAAACTGGTAGAACTGGTCAAACAGGCTCAGGTTCTCCATGACCTCCGGGAAGAAGCCCTCAAAGGCGCTGGTGTCCCCGGCGTAGAAGAACAGCAGCACCGCCTCCAGCACCAGGGCCAGGACCCCCGACGCCAGGCCGCTGCGGGTCATGAACCAGACGATCCCCGCCAGGGCCAGGATCACCACGGTGAAGGAGGCGAAGGAGGCGAAGGCGGTGGTGGAGATGAAGCCCGCCAGGCTGGTGATGAAGTAGTTGACCAGCATGACCAGGAAGCACAGCCCCGCCGCCACTGCCTGGCTCTCGGTGAGGGAGGAGATGAACATGCCGATGGCCAGCAGGGCCGCCCCCAGCAGGAAGAATCCCAGCCACGCGCTGTAGGCGGCGGGCAGGTACACATTGCCGAAGGCGGAGAGGATCAGGGGGTAGACCCCGATGACGGCCATGGGGGCCAGGAACACCACCAGCAGGGCCCCGTACTTGCCCAGGACCACCTCCGTCATGGTCAGGGGCAGGGAGTAGAGGAGCTGGTCCGTCCGCTGCCGCCGCTCCTCCGCCACCACCCGCATGGTGAGGATGGGGACAATGATGAGGAAGATGATGCACATGTAGTCCAGAACGTACTCAAAGTTGGTCAGACCGGCGTTTAAGTTGATGTCCGTGGTGTAGATCCCGGCGAACAGCAGCAGGAAGGCCCCGAACACATAGCCGGACACGCTCTTGAAGTAGGAGGAGAGCTCATGTCGGAATACGGCTGTCACGGCTCATCCACCTCCTCCCCGTCATCCTCGCTCCCGGCCTCCGCCGGGGCGTCCGCCGCCTCGCCGGAGGTCAGCTCGATGAAGATGTCCTCCAGGCTGGCCTTGGCGTCGGTCATCCGCAGGATGGCCCGCCCCGCCCGGCTGAAGGCGAAGAACACCGCCCGGCAGACCTCTTCGTCCCCGTCGGTCTCCAGGGTGACCTGGCACCGGTCCGTCCCCTCGGGGCGGACGTCCACGGACCGGATGTGGTCCAGGGGGGCCAGGATCTCCCGGGTCTGGGCCTCCCCGGCCTCCACGGTCAGATCCACGGCGGCGGAGCCGGAGAAGAGGCGCTCTAAGTTCTCCGGGGTGTCGCAGGCTACCAGGTGACCCTTGGAGATGATGAGGATGGTCTGGCACACCGCCTGGACCTCGGAGAGGATGTGGCTGCTGAGGATGACGGTGTGCTTCTGGCCCAGGGACTGGATCAGGGAGCGGATCTCGATGATCTGCTTGGGGTCCAGGCCCACGGTGGGCTCATCCAGGATCACCACCTCCGGGTCCCCCAGCAGAGCCTGGGCGATGCCCACCCGCTGGCGGTAGCCCTTGGAGAGGTGCTTAATGAGGCGGTCCGCCACATCGATGATCTGGGTCACCTCCATGACCCGGCCGATCTGCTCCGGCAGGGCCTTGTCCTTGATTCCCTTGGCCCGGCCCACGAAGGTCAGGTACTCCCGGGGCGTCCGGTCCAGGTACAGCGGCGGCTGCTCCGGCAGGTAGCCGATGAGGCGCTTGGCCTGCTGCGGCTCCTCGAAGATGTCGTGGCCGTCGATGCGGACCTCCCCCTCGCTGGCGGCCAAACACCCGGTCATGATGTTCATGGTGGTGGATTTTCCCGCGCCGTTGGGACCCAGAAAGCCGTAGATCTGGCCCTTCTCGATGGTGAAGGACAGATTCGATACCGCGGTGTGGCCGCCGTACCGCTTGGTCAGATGGCTTACTTCGATCAATGCAAGTCCTCCTTTTTCTCCTGATGGGGCCCGCAAAATTCATGCGCCGTGAGTGTCCCGCGTGCCCGTTATGAGTCAGCATACCGCCGAAAGCTGAAAGGAAGCTGAAAGGCCCCACTCCGCCGCCGGGAGTTCACAGAAATGTTACATCTCACCTCCTCCGCCGCTATGACGGCAAAATAAAAACAGGCGAGAGACAACCGTCTCTCACCTGTGACTGTCGAAAAAGGCTGACGCCTTTTCCGCCAAAGAGGTCTCGCTCCGCTCTGCGCCTCGGCCCCTGACAGGTCCTGCGACGCTCGCTCCGCGCAAAGTGTTTTTCCGACGTACACGCCGCCGGAAAACGATTCCATTTTCTTCCGCCGCCTGCGAGCGGCGGAACTCTGCGAGGCTTTTTGACACGCTGAGGCGAGAGGGTATCGCCTCTCACCTGAGACAATATTCTTTGGGTCATGCAAACTTCCCACTTTCCGTGCCGTGCCGTGCCGCACCGCCCCTATTTCAGCAGCGTCTCATAGGTGAACCGCCCCACGCACTTCTTCAGGAGCAGCCATGCCAGCAGGGCGCATACCGCCCCCAGAGCCATCAGGACCCACGGGCTCAGCAGCAGGACCCCTGTGAACTGCCCGGCCACCAGCAAAACCAGAGGCAGGATCAGAAACACGGCGCTCTGCTGGGACTCCATCACGCTCCTGGCCTTGGCGGAGCCCCGAACGATCAGCGTCACGGCGATAAGGGAGAGGGCCGGGGCCACCAGCAGGAGAACGATCAGCCAGGTAACGCCGGGCGTCAGGAAGCTCCCCATCAGGAAGAATGCCTCCAGCTCCACCACCGCCAGCATGGCGCAGAAGGAGATCAGGGACACCAGCATGCTCAGCAGAAAGGAGGCCATGACCTTGGCCCGGAAGATCTGTCCCACCGACAGGGGGCAGTAGAGCAGGGTCTCCAGGGTGCGCTTCTCCTTCTCCCCCACGAAGGCGCTGGCCGCCATGACGGAGGCGGTCATGATGGGGATGATGAGAAAGAACACCGGGAGAATAAAGTTCAGGAGCAGCCCGGCCACCGTCAGCTCCAGGCTCTCCCCCCGGGCCGCCGGCGGCAGCAGCTCCAGGAGCTTCTGGACATCCGGGTCCTCCGGCGCGAAAGTGAAGGCGAGCATAAAGATGGAGGGCAGCAGCACCGTGAGGACCAGAGGGACCACCAGCAGGCTGGTGAACAGCTGCTTGTTGGCGGCGACGCCCCGGAAGTCCTTGCGGATGATGGCGGTCATAGCGGTTTTCATCTTCT
>DVGP01000224.1 GCA_018712665.1 Candidatus Pelethomonas intestinigallinarum
GCCTCCCACCGTCAGGGGGATGAAAATGGTGGAGGCCACCTCTGCGAGGATGTCGGTGAACAGGGCCCGGCCCTCGGCGGAGGCGGTGATGTCGTAGAACACCAGCTCGTCAGCGCCGTTGTCGCTGTAGAACTTCGCCAGCTTCACCGGGGAGCTGACGTCGCTGAGCCCTAAGAAATTGACCCCCTTTACCACCCGGCCGTCCTTCACGTCCAGGCAGGGGATGATCCGCTTGGTGATCACGCCTGTTCCCCTCCTTCCTCCACCGCCAGGGCCAGATCCACGGCCCCGGCGTACCACGCCTTGCCCACGATGGCGGCGTAGAGCCCCATGTCCCGGAGCCGCCGGAGATCCCCGTTGGAGCTCACGCCCCCGGAGGCGGTGATGGCGCAGCCTACTGCCTTTTGCAGAGCCTCCAGCCGCCCCAGAGCCGGGCCGGAGAGGGTTCCGTCTGTGTCAATATCTGTAAAGATAATATACTTTACTCCGATGGATTCCATGGATTTTGCGAACTGGAGGTAGTCCAATCCCTCGTCCCTCACCCAGCCGGCGGTGCGGACATGGCCGTCCTTGGCGTCGATGCCCACGGCGACCTTTTCCGGACCGTAGCGGGCGATGGCCTCCCGGACGAAGTCCGGGTTGCTGACGGCGGCGGAGCCGATGACAGCCCGCCAGACCCCCAGGTCGAACACCGCCTCCAGGTCCGACATGGAGCGGATGCCGCCCCCCAGCTCCACCCGGAGGCCGGTGGCGGCAACAGCACGGACGATGTCCCCGTTTTTCCGCTGGCCGTCCTTAGCCCCGTCCAGGTCCACCATGTGGATGTGCCGGGCCCCGGCGGCCAGGAAGGCTTCGGCGGTGGCCAGAGGGTCGTCGGCCACCTGGTGGACGGTGGCGAAGTCCCCCTTGTACAGCCGCACCACGGCCCCGTCCTTCAGGTCGATGGCGGGGAAGATCAGCATGTCCCCACCCCCTCGCAGAAGGCCCGGAGGATGTTCAGCCCCACCGAGCCGCTTTTCTCCGGGTGGAACTGGACCCCCAGCACGTTGTCCCGGCCCACAGCGGCGGTGAGCTCCGGGCCGTACTCCGCCGTGGCGATGGTGTCCGCCTGGCAGTGGGCGCCGTAGTAGGAGTGGACGAAGTATACGCAGTCCCCCTCCCGGATGTACCGAAACAGGGGGGAAATGGGCTTGTCCTTGGGGAAGTGGAGGGCGTTCCAGCCGATGTGGGGCACCTTGTACCCGGCGGGGATCACCTCCCGGATGGGCTCCACCGTGCCGGGGATCAGGCCGAGACCGGCGTGTTCCCCGTACTCCAGGCTCCGGTCGAAGAGGAGCTGCATCCCCAGGCAGATACCCAGCAGGGGCTTCCCCGCCCGGGCCTGAGAGATGACCACCTGGTCCAGGCCGTTCCGCCGCAGGAGGGCGGCGGCGTCGGCAAAGGCCCCCACCCCCGGGAGGATCAGCTTGTCCGCCTTCTCCAGAACAGCGGCGTCGCCGGTGACCTCCGCCTGGGCCCCGATGGCCCGGAGGGAGGAGCGCAGGGAGAACAGGTTCCCCACGCCGTAGTCAATGATAGCGATCATGTAAAGGTTTCTCACTTTCCGGTTATTGAAAGAAAAGACTTTAGTCTTTCATGTCGAATTATAAGACGCCCTTTGTGGACGGGATCTCCCCGGCGGACCGGGGGTCCAGAGCCACGGCCTGGCTTAGGGACCGGGCCAGGGACTTGAAGGTCCCCTCGATGATGTGGTGGCTGTTCCGCCCGGCCAGCTGCCGGACGTGGACGGTCATGTCCCCCCGGCGGGCCAGGGCCATGAGGAACTCCTCTGTCAGCTCCGTGTCAAAGGTCCCCACCTTCTCCGTGGGAATGTCCAGGTCACAGCACAGCAGCCCCCGGCCGGAGAGGTCCACGGCAGTGAGGACCAGGGCCTCGTCCATGGGCAGGATACAGCTGCCGTACCGGGCGATCCCCCGCTTGTCCCCCAGGGCCTGCCGGAGGGCGTCCCCCAGGCAGATGCCGATGTCCTCCACCGTGTGGTGGTCGTCCACATAGGTGTCCCCCCAGCACCGGGCTGTAAGGTCGAACCGGCCGTGGCGGGCGAAGAGGGTGAGCATGTGGTCCAAAAAGCCGCAGCCGGTAGCGACGTCGCTTTTTCCCACGCCGTCTAACTCCAGGGTCAGCTGGATGTCCGTCTCGGCGGTTTTCCGCCGGATCTCCGCGCTACGCATGGCTGCTCTCCTCCTCCAGAATTTCTCGCACCTTTTCCAGGAACACGTCCATCTGCCCCCGGGACCCGATGGTGACCCGGCAGTAGTCCGCGATGTCCGCCTTGTCCCAGTGGCGGACCAGGACCCCCTTCTCCTTCAGCCGCCGGTACAGGGTCCCGCCGGGGACCCTGGGGCAGCGGGTAAAGATGAAGTTGGCCACGCTGGGCACGGTCTCAAAGCCCAGCTTCTCCAGCTCCGCCACGGTGTAGGCCCGTGTTTCCGCCACGGCCCGGCAGTTGGCAGCGAAGTAGTTCGCGCTGCCCAAGGCCGCCTCCGCCGCGATCTGGGTCAGGCGGTTGATGCTGTAGGGGTTGGTGGAGAATTTGATCTTCTCCAGGTCCGCGATGAGCCCCGGATCCCCCAGGGCGAAGCCCAGCCGGCCCCCGGCCATGGACCAGGCCTTGGAGAAGGTCTGGCACACCAGCAGGTTATCGTACTGGGGGATGAGCCGGCGGCAGCTGTCGCCGCCAAAGTCGATGTAGGCCTCGTCGATGACTACCACCTGGTCCCGGTTGGCCTCCAGGATGGAGGCGATCTCCTCCACAGAGATGGCCCTGCCGGTGGGGGCGTTGGGGTTGGCGATGACGATGGTGCGGCCCAGGTTCCGGTAGTCCGCCGGGTCCAGGCGGAAGCCCTCCCGGAGGGGGACGGCCAGGCTGTCCAGGCCGTAGAGCTCGGCGTATACCAGATAGAAGCCGTAGCTGAGGGCGGGGAAGGCCACAGGCCGCTCCCCGTCGCAAAAGGCCATGAAGCAGAAATTCAGGATATCGTCGGAGCCGTTGGAGAGAAACACGTTCTCCGGGGCCAGGCCGAAGTGGTCCGCCAGCTTTCGCTTTAAAGAGCGGCAGGCCGGGTCGGGGTACAGGTTCAGCCGCCCCACCTCATAGGCGCTCACCGCCGCCACCACCTCCGGGGAGGGGGGGAAGGGAGATTCGTTGGTGTTGAGCTTCACGTACTCCATGTCCTGGGGCTGCTCCCCGGGGACGTAGGCCTCCAGACCGGCGAACCGGCGGCTGAGAAATCGGCTCATCTCTCGTCCCCTCCTTCTGTCTCAAATCGAATCTCGGCGCTGCGGGCGTGGGCCTCCAGGCCCTCCTGCCGGGCGAAGGCGGCGATCTTGCCCTGGACCGCCTCCAGGGCGGCGGCGGTGTAGTAGGTGAACTGGGATTTCTTCACGAAGTCATCCACGCTGAGAGGGCTGGAGAACCGGGCGGTGCCGCTGGTGGGCAGGGTGTGGTTGGGCCCCGCCAGGTAGTCCCCCAGGGCCTCCGGGCAGCTCCTGCCAAGAAAGATGGACCCGGCGTTCCGGACCTTTGCCAGGTAGTCGAAGGGCTGGTCCACGCACAGCTCCAGGTGCTCCGGTGCCAGCTGGTTGGCCACGTCCAGGGCCCGGAGAAGGTCCGGCGTGACGATGATCTTACCGTGATTGTCAATGGAGGCCCGGGCGATGTCCGCCCGGGGCAGGGCCGGGAGCTGGCGCTCAATTTCAGATTGCACCGCTTGGGCCAGGGCCATATCGTCCGTCACCAGCACGGCGCTGGCCATTTTGTCGTGCTCCGCCTGGCTGAGGAGGTCGGCGGCCACCCACTTCGGGTTGCTCTTTCCGTCGGCCACCACCAGAATCTCGCTGGGCCCGGCGATCATGTCGATGGCCACCTGGCCGAAGACCTGGCGCTTGGCCTCCGCCACATAGGCGTTGCCGGGGCCCACGATCTTGTCCACCCTGGGCACCGTCTCGGTGCCGTAGGCCAGGGCGGCCACCGCCTGGGCTCCGCCGCAGCGGAACACCCGGTCCACCCCGGCGATGTACGCCGCCGCCAGGATCACGGGGTTCACGTCGCCGCCGCAGGTAGGGGGGGAGACCATGACGATCTCCCGGCACCCGGCCAGCTTGGCGGGAATGGCGTTCATGAGGACGGAGGAGGGGTAGGCGGCGGTGCCCCCGGGGATGTAGAGCCCCACCTTCTCGATGGGGGTGATCTTCTGCCCCAGGATCACGCCGTCCTTCTCGCTGACCACGAAGCTCTCCCGCCTCTGGCGGCGGTGGAAGTCCCGGATGTTGGCGGCGGCCTCCTCCATAACGGCCCGGAGCCCGCTGTCCAGGCCCAGGGCGGCGGCCTCCATGGCCTCCCGGGGTACCTCGACGGCGGTGAGCTCCGCGTGGTCGAAGTCCCGGGCGTAGCGCAGCAGGGCGCTGTCGCCGTTTTGCCGCACGTCGGCGATGATAGCGGCCACGGCGCCGGACACGTCGGCCCGGTCTGTCTCCCGGGAAAAGATCTCCTCTGGGGAGACCTGGTCAAAGTCATAGATTGGGATCATAGCTGGACCTCGATTCCCGCCGGGGCGGCCCCGGCGCGATGAATGTAATGAATATTTGCTATGGAAGTCTCGGGCTCGCCTGTTCCTGGACGCGGCCGCAGAGAGCGGAGATCTGCCGGTGCTTGAACTTATAGCTGACCTTGTTGGCGATGAGCCGGGCGCTGATGGGGACGATGGTCTCCCGGGGCTCTAAGTCGTTCTCCAGCAGGGTCTTGCCCGTCTCCACGATGTCCACGATCACGTCGCTGAGGCCTAAAATGGGGGCGATCTCAATGGAGCCGTTGAGTTGGATGATGTCGATGTCCCGGCCCTGGCCGGCGTAGTACCGCCCGGCAATATGGGGGAACTTGGTGGCCACCCGCAGCGTCCGGTCCCGGCGGTCCCGGAAGTCCTTTTTCGCGGCCACGCACATTCGGCACCTGCCCAGCCCCAGGTCCGCCAGCTCGTAGACGTCGGGGCCGTACTCCAGCAGGATGTCCTTCCCGGCCACCCCCACGTCGGCGGCGCCCCGCTCCACATAGATGGCCACGTCCGAGGGCTTCACCCAGAAGTACCGGACCCCGGCCTCCGGATTCTCAAAAACCAGCTTCCGGCTCTCCGCCTCGATGGCGGGGCAGGGGTAGCCCGCGGATTTCAGCAGGTTGTAGACCTTCTCTCCCAGCCGGCCCTTGGGCAGGGCGATGTTCACCATGTCCATGTCATAGCTCGCCTCCTTCCGATACCCGCTCCGTGGTCCGGAAGCGGACCCCCTGGGGGATGTGCCGCTCCGCCCGGACGCTTCGGCCCTGGGCCAGGATGGCCGCTGCCCGCTCCGCCACGGTGGAAGGACTGTCCTCCGGCCCATAGAGCAGCAGGGTGTCCACATCGTAGGATGGCTCCTCCGTTTCCAGCCGCTCCAGCTGGTCCAGGTACACGGCGAAGCCCATGGCCCCGCCCCGGCGGCCCATCCGGTGGAGCAGGTTGTCGTACCGCCCGCCGGAGAGCACGCCGCTGGCCAGCCCCGGCAGGTACCCCCGGAAGATCAGGCCGCTGTAGTAGCGCATGTCGTTGACGATGGAGAAGTCCAGCCGGAGATGGGAAGCCCGGCCCATGGCGGCCATGAGGCCGCAGAGGTCCTCCAGCTCCCGGACCGCCGCCTCTGCGGTCTGGCCTTGGACCAGGCCCGCCAGCCGGGGCAGTACCTCCTCAGGGGGCCCATAGAGCAGGGCCAGGGTTTCCAGCCGGTCCGCTGTCTCCCGGGGAAGACCCCGCCGGGCGCAGATATCCCGGATGGCGGCGGCATTCTTCCGCCCCAGCTCCTCCAGGAGGGTGTGGGCAATTTCCTCGGGAATGCCCTCCAGCAGCCCGGCGGCCACGCCCATATGACTGATATCCAGCAGGTGGTCGCCGCTGATGAGGGCCAGGCTCTCGTCGGCCAGGGCCAGGACCTCGCCTGCGGTGTAGGCGTCCAAGTCCCCGATGCACTCCAGACCTGCCTGCATGATCTCCCGGTATCCCGCGGCGGCGGGGGAGGTGCGGTAAACGGTTTCGTTGTAGCAGACCTTTTGCGTGGCCCCCGGCGCATCCGGGCTGTTTTTCACGATGGACAGCGTTACATCCGGCTTCAGGGCCATGAGCCGCCCGTCGGTGTCGGTGAAGGTCAGGATGTGCTCGCTGACCAAAAAGCTCTTGTTCCGCACGTACAGGTCGTATTCCTCAAACTTGCTCATGCGGTAGAGGGTGTAGCCGTGGCGGCGGTAAAGCTCCCGCAGCTGGTATCCGGCCCGCTCATCCCGCCGCAAAATGGAGATTTCGCTCATCAGGTCCCCTCCTCCGGGCCATCCTCCGTTTCCCCGGCCAGGCGGTCCAGTACCGTGCGGTACCCGCCGGTGCCGTAGGTGTAGCACCGGTTGACCCGGCTGATGGTGGCGCTGCTGGCGCCGGTGGCCTGGGCGATGCGGCTGTAGACCATGTTCTCCCGCAGAAGCTGGGCCACCAGCAGCCGCTGGCCGCAGTCCTGAATCTCCCGGCTGGTCATCAGGTCCTCCAAAAAGGCCCTGCACTCCGCCTCATCCCGCAGGGATAGGAGCGCCTGTATCAGCAGGGCCGCCCCCTCGCCTTGAAACAGATCCATATTGCCTGCCTCCTAATTACTTTCGTACTTTATCATAATAATATGGTAAAACATAAAAGTCAACGGAAGTTTTCCGCAAAACATATATGACTTTTCCCGGCAGATGGAGCGATTTCTTGTTGCTTTTCACAAGGCCATGACGAGATACGGGACTTTTCGGTTAGATACCTGTGTTTTTTCGTCAATATTTACAGGGAATATAGACAAATGGCCAGGTAGTCATGTATAATAAAACAAAGCGAAACTGAGACAAAGGAGGCGACCAGGCGCCGGGCCGGCCCGGCGCGCGGGTGCCATGACTGCGGGAAGGGGTGATGGCAATGAGCGAGCGAAACAGCAGCATCTACAAACACTCCATGAAACTTGAGCGCAGAACGGCGTCCCTGTATGTACAGAACACCGGTTGTCAGCAGTGTTCCCCCAGCTATGGCTGGGGACCCGGTGTACGAAACCATTTCCTGCTGCACCATGTGATCGGGGGGAAAGGGGTGTACATTTGCCGGGACAAGCGGTATGAGTTGAAATCCGGCGATACCTTCCTGATCTATCCCGACACGACCATCCACTACTGTGCCGACGCACAGCAGCCGTGGGAGTATGTTTGGGTGGGCTTCGGCGGTATGGATGCGGCGGACTGCGTGGCCCAGACGGATTTTTCCCCCGAGGAGCCTGTGTTTTTTGGCAGGGACAGCGGGGAGATCCGGGCCCTGATGGAGAGTGTCTACCGGGGCTACGGTACGTCGCCCTGGGAGGAGATGGGCATGACGGCCCGGCTGTACGACCTCCTTGCCTTCCTGATCCGGACAGCCCAGCGGGAGGGGGACAGCGGCCGGGAGGACCGGGACTGCGCCCAGCTGGCGGCGGATTACATCATCACCCACTACGAGGAGCCCATTACGGTGGAGGGCTTGGCGGCTTATGCCTCTGTCAGCCACAGCAGCCTGTACCGCCGCTTTATCAAGCGATTTCAGATGTCCCCCAAGAGGTTTCTGCTGGAGTACCGCATCGAGCGGGCCTGCGTCCTGCTGGCGACGACGAACTGTTCCATTCAGGAAATCTCCAATTCCGTGGGATTTGAGGACCCCTTCTATTTTTCCCGGGCCTTCAAGGAGGTCAAGGGCCTCTCTCCGCGGCAGTTTGCCAACTCTGTCCGGGGGAAGAGCTAAGATTTTATCCCGCCCCATCACCCCCGCCGTGCACTGAAGCGCGGCGGGGGTGAAGCCGTGGGGGAGGGGTTGACCAAAAATTACTTTAGAATGACAAAAAAATCCATGTTATTGGGGGGAGACAGGCCCCTATAATAGAACATGAAACGAGACAGAAAAATCCTGGTGATCTGTGGATAGCTTGGGAGGCTGCTTATGGGATACACGTTTGCTCCTGTGACTGATTTTGAAAAATTGCTCGCCCCTCTGGAGAAGCTCTACGGCCGGGAGAAGGCTCCGCGGCAGCTGGAGCGGTACCGGGGGCTGGTCCGCGGCCTGGAGGAGACCTTTGGCAAGGCGGAGCGCTGCGCCCTGTTCTCCGCCCCGGGCCGCACGGAGATCGGCGGCAACCACACCGACCACCAGCACGGCAGGGTCCTGGCCGGCAGTGTGGACCTGGACGTCATCGCCGCGGTGAAGCCCAGCGGCGACGGAACCATCCGCATCCAGAGCGAGGGCTTCCCCATGGACGTGGTGGACCTGAGCGACCTGTCGGTCCATGAGGAGGAGCGCAACCGGTCCGTGTCTATCCTCCGGGGGCTGGCGGCATGGTTTAGCCAGCGGGGATGCCGGGTGGAGGGCTTTGACGCCTACACCACCTCCAACGTCCTCAAGGGCAGCGGCCTGAGCTCCAGCGCCGCCTTCGAGGTGCTGGTGGCCAACATCATCAACGACCTGTTCTGCGACAGCCGCTTCACCCCTGTGGAGCTGGCCCAGGCGGGGCAGTACGCGGAGAACGTCTACTTCGGCAAGCCCAGCGGCCTGCTGGACCAGATGGCCTCCTCTGTGGGGGCCATGGTCACCGTGGACTTCAAGGACAACGCCGTTCCGGTGGTGGAGCGGGTGGACTTCGACTTCGCCGCCACCGGCTATGCCCTGTGCATCATCGACAGCGGCGCGGACCACGCGGACCTGACGGACGAGTACGCCGCCGTCACCGCCGAGCTGGGGGAGGTCTGCGCCTGCTTCGACAAAAATGTCCTCCGGGAGGTGCCGGAGGCGGACTTTTACGCCCGTCTGCCCGAGGTCCGGGCCAAGGCCGGTGACCGGGCGGTCCTCCGGGCCATCCACGTCTACGAGGACAACCGGCGGGTGGAGCGGCAGGTGGAGGCCCTGCGCTCCGGGGACTTCCCGGCCTTTCTGGCGCTGGTCCGGGATTCCGGCCTCTCCAGCTGGCGCTTTCTCCAGAACGTGGTCCCCGTGGGTTACACCCGGCACCAGGAGGTAGCCCTGGCCCTGACCCTGGCGGAGAAGCTTCTGGATGGCCGGGGGGCCTGCCGGGTCCACGGCGGGGGCTTCGCCGGCACCATTCAGGCGTTCGTGCCTTTTGATCTGTTGGAGCGTTTCCGGTCCGAGATGGACCGGGTGCTGGGCACCGGCGCGTGCCATGTGCTCAGTATTCGGCCTGTAGGAGGGGTCAGGTTGGCC
>DVGP01000225.1 GCA_018712665.1 Candidatus Pelethomonas intestinigallinarum
AAGCGGGACGCCACGGTGGAGCTGATGGAGATGGCCAAGGGCCTCCAGGCCCGCCACGGCCTGGAGGTGGAGTGCATCCTCACCAAGCGGGCGGGCCACGCCGCCGAGACCGCCCGCTCCATGGCCCAAACCGGTGAGGACCTGCGGTTCTACGCCTGCGGCGGCGACGGCACCATCAACGAGGTGGCCAACGGGATCATCGGCCTCCCCAACGCCGCCATGACCTGCGTCCCCGTGGGCACCGGCAACGACTTCCTGAAGAACTTCGGGGACGCCGCCCCCCTGTTCTCCGACCCGGAGAATCTTTTCGACGGCCCCCAGTTCCCCCTGGACGCCATCGAGTGCAACGGCCGGGCGGCTCTGACCATCGCCTGCTCCGGCTTCGACGCCCAGGTGGCCCACGACGTCCACCGCTTCGGCCAGAGCCCCCTCCTGGGCAGCCGCAGCAGCTATATCGCCTCCCTGGCGGTGAACTTCCTCCTCCGGGACCTGGGCCACACCTGGACCGTCACCCTGGACGGCCAGTCCTTGACCGGCTCCTTCGTCCTGGCCTCCGTGTGCAACGGCCGGTACTACGGCGGGGGCTTCATGCCCGTGGCCGAGGCCCGGATGGACGACGGGGTGCTCAACACCATGGTGGTGAAAAAGGTCAGCCGCCTGGACTTTTTGAAGTTCGTGGGGGCCTACGCCAACGGCGGCTACTACCGTTTCCCCCAGTACGCCCGGTGCTACACTGCCCGGGAGGTCGTCATCGAGTCCCACGACCGGGACATCGTCACCTGCCTGGACGGGGAGTCCATCATCGGCCGCCGGGTGGAGCTGCGGATGGCCCAGGGGAAGGTGAACTTTTTCGGCCCCCGGGGCTGCGACCCCAACGCCACCGCCCGCCCCCTCCCGGCAGAGGCTGCCAGTTTGTGAACTTTTTGTAAAAGGCCACAAATTTTTTGAAAACCCTCTTGCAATATGGCTAAGGATGTTGTAAGATAAGCACCGTTAGCACTCCGAGGTTTTGAGTGCTAACGGTGTCACTTTATCTGGTTCAAAAAAATATTCATATAGGAGGAACCAACTATGAAACTCACTCCCTTAGCTGACCGCGTCGTGCTGAAGGCCATGGAGGCGGAGGAGACCACCAAGGGCGGCATCATCCTCACCTCCAGCGCCAAGGAGAAGCCCTCCGTGGCCGAGGTCATCTCTGTTGGCCCCGGCGGCATGGTGGACGGCAAGGAGATCGTTATGACCGTCAAGCCCGGCGACAAGGTCATCACCGACAAGTACGCCGGCTCCAATGTGAAGATCGGCGACGAGGAGTTCACCATCGTCCGCCTGAACGACATCCTGGCCATCGTCGACTGATCCGCCGGCCTGAAGTCCGTACCGCTCCCTCCCCCACGGGACAGGGCGGCGGAAGCTGTGTTTTGTAAATTTTCTTTCTGATATTTGGAGGTAATGCGATATGTCTAAGCTCATCAAGCGGGGCGACGAGGCCCGCAAGGCTCTGGAAGCCGGCGTCAACCAGCTGGCCGATACCGTAAAGGTCACTCTGGGCCCCAAGGGCCGGAACGTGGTGCTGGACAAGAAGTTCGGCTCCCCCCTCATCACCAACGACGGCGTGACCATCGCCAAGGAGATCGAGCTGGATGATCCCTTTGAGAACATGGGCGCCCAGCTGGTGAAGGAGGTCTCCACCAAGACCAACGACGTGGCCGGCGACGGCACCACCACCGCCACCCTGCTGGCCCAGTCCATCATCCACGAGGGTCTGCGGAACCTGGCCGCCGGCGCCAACCCCATCGTCATGAAGAAGGGCATGTCCAAGGCCGTGGATGCCGCTGTGAACGCCATCCGCGAGAACAGCCAGAAGGTCAACGGCAGCGACGACATCGCCCGCGTGGGTGCCGTCTCCTCCGGCGACGAAACCATCGGCAAGCTGATCGCCGAGGCCATGGAGAAGGTTGGCCACGACGGCGTCATCACCATCGAGGAGTCCAAGACCGCCGAGACCTACAGCGACGTGGTGGAGGGCATGCAGTTCGACCGGGGCTATATCACCCCCTACATGGCCACCGACATGGAGAAGATGGAGGCCGTGGTGGACGACGCCTATATCCTCATCACCGACAAGAAGATCTCCGTCATCGCCGACATCCTGCCCCTGCTGGAGCAGATGGTCCAGTCCGGCAAGAAGCTGATGATCATTGCCGAGGACGTGGAGGGCGAGGCCCTGAGCACCCTGCTGGTCAACCGTCTGCGCGGCACCCTGAACGTGGTCTGCGTCAAGGCCCCCGGCTTCGGCGACCGCCGCAAGGAGATGCTCCAGGATATCGCCATCCTCACCGGCGGCCAGGTCATCAGCGAGGAGCTGGGCTATGACCTGAAGAGCGCCACCATCGACATGCTGGGCCGCGCCCGCCAGGTGAAGGTCAACAAGGAGAACACCGTCATCGTGGACGGCGCCGGCGACAAGGAGGCCATCAAGGCCCGGGTTGCCCAGATCCGCAGCCAGATCGCCGTGACCACCAGCGACTACGACAAGGAGAAGCTCCAGGAGCGCCTGGCCAAGCTGGCCGGCGGCGTGGCCGTCATCAAAGTGGGCGCCGCTACCGAGACCGAGATGAAGGAGAAGAAGCTCCGCATCGAGGACGCCCTCAACGCCACCAAGGCGGCTGTTGAGGAGGGCATCGTGGCCGGCGGCGGCGTGGCCTATGTCAACGCCGTGCCCGCTGTGGAGGCCCTGGTGAACGACGTGGAGGGCGACGAGAAGACCGGCGTGCGCATCATCGCCGCCGCCCTGACCTCCCCCATCCGTCAGATCGCCGCCAACGCCGGCGTGGACGGCAGCGTGGTTCTGGAGAAGATCCAGTCCAGCGGCAAGGTCGGCTACGGCTTCGACGCCTACAAGGAGACCTACTGCGACATGATCCCCGCCGGTATCGTGGACCCCGCCAAGGTTACCCGCTCCGCCCTGGAGAACGCCGCCTCCGTGGCCTCCATGGTCCTGACCACCGAGTCCCTGGTGGCCGACAAGCCCGAGCCTCCCGCTCCCGCCGCTAACCCCGGCATGGGCGGCGGCATGGACGGCATGTATTAATCCGTTCGGTTTCAAAACCGCTGACCGCAAGGCCGGCGCCCCACGTGGGCGCCGGCCTTTTCATATGATTAAGCACGCCGCTCCCCTGCCCCGCTGAAAATTTTTCGTGATTGCTTCGATTCCCTCTTGACATTCGCGGCAGGATGTGTACAATCAAATCATAACCAGTAAGTAGTAAGTAATAAGCGATAAGGAATCACCAAACACTATCCTATATTTGGAGGGCACCATGAAAGACTTATCTCTGGTTCAGGAATACATGATCTGCGCTGTGAATGAAAAGGGCGGCATCCCCAGCTTCAGCACCGAGAAGCTGGTGTGCCTGGTGGCGGCGGGGCTGCTGGACCTGCGTCTGGCGGGCTGCCTGGCCATCGAGGGGAAGAAGGTCCAAACGACGTCCCCTCTGCCGGAGGACCGGGCCTACCTGGCGAGCCTGTACGAGTTCGTGGGGGACAAGCCCAAGGCCCTGGAGAAGATCGTGGAGGCCTACACCTACTCCGTCACAGACAAGCGGCTGGTCAAACTGATGGAGGACGTGGGCCGGTCCCTGGCGGACCTGGGGCTGGCCCAGGAGGCCCGGGGCGGCCTGCTGGGCAATAAGAAGAACTTCGTCCCCGCCAAAACGGCGGTGGAGGCCGTCATCGACATGGTCCGGGCGGAGCTCCTGGAGGACGGCGAGGTCACGGAGGACATCGCGGCCCTGGTGGTGCTGCTGGAGAAGGGAAAGTGCGTCAAGACCTACTTCTCCGCCTACGAGCAGAAAACCATCAAGGAGAAGCTGAAGGCCATCGTGGCCTCCCCCGAGGGGAAGCTGGTTGGCGAACTGGTAGCACACGTCGAGGGTATGATCAACATTGCTGCCGCCATGGTCGTCATTTGCTCCTGAGGAGGTGCGCCCATGTCCCGGCAGAGGCCCATGGAGGTCATTGAGAAGGCGGAGTATGTGACCATCGGCGAGCTGGCCCGGCTCACAGACGTCCGCTACAGCACGTTGAAGTTCTATACCGAGGAGGGGATGCTCCCCTTCTACCAGGCGGAGGAGAACCTGACCCGGCGGTACCGCCGGGAGGAGAGCGTGGCCCGGCTCCAGCACATCCGGGACCTGCGGAAGCAGGGGCGGTCCGTCCCGGAGATCAAGGCCATCCTGGCGGCAGGGCCGGAAGCGTAAAAACAGGGGGCGGCACATCGTGCCGCCCCCTGTTTGCGTTGTGTGGGTGCTCACTGCCGGGCCTGGGAGATCTCCAGGGTCGCGCTGGTCCCCATGCCCTGGTCGTCCAGGATCACCAGGGAGTGGTAGATGGGCGCGCCGTCCGGGCCGGGGAGGGTGTAGGCTGTCCGCTCCACCGTGCCGTCCTGATTGTGCGCCTCCACCAGCGCCCAGGCGGCGTCCGCCCCGCAGGCCATCGGCTCCAGGTCTACTCCCAGTGGGAGCTCCTGGGACCGGAGAAGGGTGTTGTCAGCGCCGAACTGGCTGACCACCAGCCGCTCAATCCGGGGCGCCAGCTCGATGTTGACCGTCACGGAGACGGTGTCGGCGGAGGTCTCCCCGTTGACGGTGGAGGTATAGGTCTCCTCCCGGGTGAAGCCCATGCTGCCGCCGCCGCTGTAGCTGTTGCCGCTGCCGTCGGTGTACACCGTGCCGTCGGGGGCCTGGTAGACCTGATAGGCGTGCCAGATGCCGTAAAAATCGTCGTAGGGGTCCCAGTCCGCCCCGGCGTCCGCCGGCGGGCC
>DVGP01000226.1 GCA_018712665.1 Candidatus Pelethomonas intestinigallinarum
TGAGAACCAATAATGTTCATCCAGCACCCCCGGGAGTTTCCCTCGTTGACCAGGACGAGTACAGGACCTGCGGGGGAATCCAAAGGGGGGCGCGCGCCCCCCTTTGTGTCGTCGTGGGGGTGGGGTACATAGGGGAGGGACCCCATCGAAAGGGTCCCTCCCCTGTGCGTGTTTTTGGTTACTTTTTGCACGAGCAAAAAGTGACCCGGGTCTGGGCCGGGGAGGCCCAGGAGATTGTGAGCAGAATCGCAGTGATTCGGGGGAAAAATGTTGCGTTCCCACCCGCCCGGCGATACGCGAATCTCAGCCCATCGGTGCCATGCGCCAGCACAGGCGTATCAAAAAAAGGGGTACGGGGGCGAAGCCCCCGAAAACAAGAAGAAGGAGAGGCTGCTGCCTCTCCTTCTCAATATCTCACTTCCCCGCTTGGGTCTCGCAGTACAGGCAGCGGTAGATCCGGCGCTCCCGGTCGGTGAGCTTGAACACCTGGGGCAGCTCCTGCTCCACGGAGGTGATGCACCGGGGGTTTTTGCAGTGGATCACGTTGGTGATGGTCTCCGGCAGCTTCAGCTGGCGCTTTTCCACCCGCTCCCCGTCCTTGATGATGTTGACGGTGATATTGGGGTCCACATAGCCGATGATGTCCCAGTCCAGGTCCAGGTTCCGGTCGATCTTGATGATGTCCTTCCGGCCCAGCTTGGCGCTGACCACGTTTTTCAGGATGGCCACGGAGCAGTCCAGATTCCCAAGGCCCAGGATCTGGTAGAGCTCCATGGCCTTACCGGCGGCAATGTGGTCGATGACGATTCCGTTTTTGATGGCGTCGATGATCATAGTCTTTTTGCTCCTCCCCTTACTCGATGTCCAGCAGCTTCATGATGAGGGCCATACGGATGTAGCGGCCGTAGCGCACCTGCTTGAAGTAGCAGGCCCGGGGGTCCTTGTCCACCGCCACGGAGATCTCGTTGACACGGGGCAGGGGGTGGAGGATGCACAGGTCGCTCTTGGCGGTGCGGAGCTTCTCCGGGGTGAGGATGTAGCTGTCCTTCAGACGCAGGTAGTCCTCCTCGTTGAAGAACCGCTCCCGCTGAACTCTCGTCATGTACAGGATGTCCAGATCCGGCATGACGGACTCCAGGTCCGTGGTCTGGACGTACTCCACGTTGTTCTTCTGGAGGACCTCCTTCTTCACGTAGCTGGGCAGCTTCAGCTCCTCGGGGGAGACCAGGACGATCTTCACCCCCGGGTACCGGCTGAGGGCGCTGATGAGGGAGTGGACGGTGCGGCCGAACTTCAGGTCGCCGCAGAAGCCCACGGTCAGGTCGTTGAAATGGCCCTTCTCGTGGTGGATGGTCAGCAGGTCCGTCAGGGTCTGGGTGGGGTGGTTGTGGCCGCCGTCGCCGCCGTTGATGACGGGGACCAGGGAGTGCATGGCCGCCACCAGGGGAGCGCCCTCCTTGGGGTGGCGCATGGCGATGATGTCGCTGTAGCAGCTGACGGTCCGCACCGTGTCGGCCACGCTCTCGCCCTTGGCGGCGGAGGAGGACTGGGCCTCAGAGAAGCCCAGGACCTGACCGCCCAGGCTGAGCATGGCGGACTCAAAGCTCAGGCGGGTGCGGGTAGAGGGCTCAAAGAACAAGGTGGCCAGGATCTTCCCGTCGCACTTGTGGGCGTAGGCGGCGGGGTTTTCGATGATGTCCGTGGCCTTGGCGATGAGCTCGTCGATCTCCTCGGTGGTGAGCTGCAAAATGTCGATCAGGCTTTTTGTGCTGTTCATGCTGTCCATATTACTTGTTACCTCCAATCCAGCTTTCATCAGAAGGGTTGTCCCGGAAGGCGATGAGCCGGGCGATGTCCTCGGGCTTGATGTACTTCTCCTCCGCCGCCACCTGGGCGATGACGTCGAAGTTGGTGAGGCTGACGTTCTTCACCTCGGCGGCGGCCAGGCGCTCCAGGCCCTTCTTCATGCCGTAGGTGAAGATGCTCACCACGCCCAGCACGTCGGCCCCGGCCTCCCGGAGGACGTTCACCACCTCGATGACGCTGCCGCCGGTGGAGATCAGGTCCTCCACCACCACCACCTTCTGGCCCTTCTCCAGCCGGCCCTCGATCTGGTTCTGGCGGCCGTGGTCCTTGCTGCCGGAGCGGACGTAGCCCATGGGCAGGCCCATGATGTGGCCCACGATGGCGGCGTGGGCGATGCCGGCGGTGGAGGTGCCCATGAGGACTTCCACCGCCGGGTACTCCCGGCGGATGGTCTCCGCCAGGGCGTTCTCCACGTCGTTTCGCACCGCCGGGGCGGTGAGGGTCAGGCGGTTGTCGCAGTAGACCGGGCTCTTGATGCCGCTGGCCCAGGTGAAGGGCTCCTCCGGGCGGAAAAACACCGCCTGGATGCTCAAGAGATCCTTCGCGATGAGGGTTTGGATGTTCTCCATTGTCGCTCTCCTTTATTCTAAATTTTTATCTTTACCGTCTTTGCTGTCGGCCCTGCGGGCCGAAAGAGGGATATTGCTTGTCGGAACCTGTGGGGGCTGCGGCCCCCACACCCCGGGGAAGGGGTGTTTCGCCCCCCGGGGCGAGTGACTTTTTCGACGCCGAAAAAGTCACCAAAAAGGCGCCGGGGACACCCCGGTCCCCGATATTTTTTCTAATCGGTCTGTATCAGTGGGGAAACTCCTCTGCCCCTGAATCAGGTTTTTGTCATCTAATCTACAGCGGGTCTATCGACGACGCTTCGGCTGCCGCCCTGTTAAAGGGATAGATGTTTCTAGGGGTGTTTATCGAAACATATTTCTTATAACGCACCATCGGGAGTATCCATAGAATTTCAGGACAAGTTTCTGTATATGCGGGGGAATCCAAAGGGGGACAGGCGTCCCCCTTTGTGTCGTCGTGGGGGTGGGGTACATAGGGGAGGGACCCCATCGAAAGGGTCCCGCCCCTATGCGTGCTTTTGCCTACTTTTCCCACGTGGGAAAAGTAGGTTGGGGTGCGGGGGTGAAACCCTCGAGATCCCCGGGGTACGGGGGCGGAGCCCCCAAAAAAGTCAGATGAGCACCCTCTTCAGCCCGTCGAAGCTCTCGACAATATGAACTGGGTGAGACGCCTCCAGCTCCTGGAGGTCCCCATACCCCCAGAGGACGCCGACGGCCTCCAGGCCCGCCTGGCGGGCGCCGTCGATGTCGTGGCGGCGGTCCCCCACCATGACGGCGGTGCTGAGGTCCTCCACCCCGGCCCGGCGGAGGGCGTCCCGGATGACGGCGGCCTTTTTGGCCCCCTCCTGGTTGTCCATAGGCGCGCCGCAGATGTGGTCAAAATACTGGGCCAGGCCGAAGTGCTCCATGATCCGCAGGGCAAAAACCTCCGGCTTGGAGGTGGCCACCAGCAGCCGCTTCCCGGCGGCGCGGAGGTCCCGAAGCATGTCCTCCACCCCGGGATAGGGGATGTTCTCCCGCCAGCCCTGGCGGTCGAAGTAGGCGCGAAAGACCTCGGTGGCCTCCGCCGTCCGGGCCGCGTCGAAGCCGTAGAACTCGGGGAAGGACTCGTCCAGGGGCGGGCCGATGAACTTGTGGAGAGCGGCGCGGTCGGCCACGGTGATGCCGTAGTGGTTCAGCGCCGCCTCCACCGCCTTGGTGAT
>DVGP01000227.1 GCA_018712665.1 Candidatus Pelethomonas intestinigallinarum
AGACCCGGGAGCGGGTGGCCACCATCGTCCGGCTCATCGACCCGGGCATCACCATCCACGACTTCCGCATGGTCCCCGGCCCCACCCACACCAACGTCATCTTCGACGCCGTGGTGCCCTACGGCTGTCCCCTGTCGGACCAGGAAGTGGCCCGGCGGGTCCAGGAGGGAGTCCGGGCCCTGGACGGAAACTATTTCGCCGTAGTGGAAGTGGAAAAGAGCTATGTGTAAAGCGAGCGGGCTTGCGCCCGCTCGCTTTACACATAGCTCTTTTCCACTTCCACCACGGCGAAATAGTTTCCGTCCAGGGCCCGGACCCCCTCCTGGACCCGCCGGGCCACCTCCTGGTCCGACAGGGGGCAGCCGTAGGGCACCACGGCGTCGAAAATGACGTTGGTGTGGGTGGGGCCGGGGACCATGCGGAAGTCGTGGATGGTGATGCCCGGGTCGATGAGCCGGACGATGGCGGCCACCCGCTCCCGGGTCTCGGCGGTGAGCCCGTCGTCGCTGACCACCGGGTCCATGTGGATGGTGGCAAGGCACCCCAGCTCTGAGGCCAGTTCCCGCTCCGCCGAGTCCACCACGTCGTGGAGGGCCAGGATGTCCCCGGAGGCGGGGACCTCGGCGTGGAGGGAGACGTAGAGCCGCCCGGGGCCGTAGTCGTGGACCATCAGGTCGTGGATGCCGGTGATCTCCCTGTGGCGCAGGACGATCTCCTGGATCTGGGAGACGAACTCCGGGGAGGGCGGCTGGCCCAGCAGGGGGTCGATGGTCTCCTTGGCGGCCTTGACCCCGGCCCACAGGATGAAGCAGGCCACTGCGGCGCCGCACCACCCGTCGATGTTCACGTTCCAGAAGTGGCCCGCCAGGGTGCTCAGCAGCACCGCGGTGGTGGCCAGGGAGTCGCTGAGGCTGTCGGCGGCGGTGGCCGCCATGGCGGCGGAGCCGATCTTCCGGCCGATGGCCCGGTTGTAGTGGGACATATAGAGCTTCACCGCGATGGACACCGCCAGGATCACCGCCACCAGGGGGCTGAACTCCACCGGCTGGGGCTCCAGAATTTTCTCCACGGAGGTCTTGGCCAGCTCCACCCCCATGAGGAGGATCACCATGGACACCACCAGACCGGAGACGTACTCCATCCGCCCGTGGCCAAAGGGGTGGCCCCGGTCCGGTCGCTGGGCCGCCAGCTTGAACCCCAGCAGGGTCACCACCGAGGCCCCGGCGTCGGAGAGGTTGTTGAAGGCGTCGGCGGTGATGGCGATGGAGCCGCTGATCAGGCCCGCCAGGCACTTGCCGGCGAAGAGCAGCAGATTCAGCGCGATGCCCGCGCAGCCGCACAGCACCCCGTAGGCCCGCCGCACGGCGGGATCGTTCACATGGTCGTGGTCCCGGATCAGGCGCCGGGCAAGCAGTTCGATCACAGATAGACCTCCTGTCAGATCTGGGGCTCTTTCCGCCCCTTGATGGTCAGCGTGTACTGGCAGCACAGCCGGTCCAGGTCCTCGTCGGTGGCGGCGCTGACCCGGAGCCGCCCGCCGCAGGCGGGGCACACCAGGTCCACCGCCGCGCCGTGGACCTCCATGGCGCAGCCCCTGTGCCCGCAGGTGCAGGAGATGCCGCCCCGGGCGGCGATGTCCCGCAGCTCCGAGAGGACCTCGTACATGATCACGTCGTCCACGAAGGTCTCGCTCTGGCCCTCCTTCCGCTTTTGGACAGTCTCCTCCAGGTCATCCAGGGCGGCGGCCACCCGCCGGGGCTTCCCGATGTAGCAGCACAGCTGCCGTGTCTCCGGGCAGGCCAGGCCCACGCCCTGGCCCTCCATGACAGAGGCGGCGGGCACCTCCGCCCGGTGCTCCCCGCCGCACACGCCGCAGGGCGTGGTCACCCGGAAGGTGCTGCCGTCGGGCTCCGCCTTCAGCTCGCTGCGGCCGCAGTCGCACACCAGGGCCACCGCCGCGGCCTGGAGGGCGAACTCCGTCCGCTCCCCGTACACCCGCTTCCCGCACTCCGGGCAGATATAGCCAAAGGCCCTCATTTTTTCCGCCATTGGGACCGCCTCCTGTTCCGCCGCGGCGGCTGTTCTGCCTGCCGCGGCCGCATTGGCTTATTATTATACGATACTTTCCCTGGTTTTTCCACCCCTGATTTTTCATTATTTTGCCGAACTGAGGCGCATACTACCTCCACCGGCGGCAGCCGGCACTTTTGGTATGGCGGCGCTGCACAGCCCCGGCGGGAAAGGTTGACATCTATAGACCAATGTGCTATGCTGTCCCTGCAGAGAAGTTTACATATATAGACTAAAAAGAGAGCCTGGATGGGATGGAGGGGGCCGGGACCGCCGTCTCCCGGGTCGCGAGGTCTGACGGAGGTGCGGCATGAGGCTGGGATGGAGAAAGTGGGCGGCGCTGGCCCTGGGGCTGCTGCTGGTGCTGCTGGGGGCGGATACCCTGTACGCGGAGAGCCGAACGTGTACGCTGCCGGTGCTGATGTACCACCACTTTGCCCAGGAGGGAAACGGCGGCACCATCGTGTCGGAGGCTCGCTTTCGGGAGCAGATGGAGGCTCTGAAGGGGGATGGCTTTACAGCCGTGACCCTGGGGGAGGTGCTGGACTATGTGGACAACGGCGCGCCGCTGCCGGAGAAGCCGGTGCTCATCACCATGGACGACGGCTATACCAGCAACCTGGAGATCGCCGCTCCCATCCTGGAGGAGCTGGGATTTCGGGCCACGGTCTTCGTCATCGGGGTCAATGAAGGGCGGACCGCCTATCTCCACGACGGGAAGGAGCTGAAGCCGCCACGGTTCAGCTATGAGGAGGCGTCTGAGTGGGTCAACAAGGGGGTGCTGGACCTGCAGAGCCACACCTGGGACATGCACCAGCTGGCCGGCTATGGCTTCAGCGGACGGGACGGCGTTCGAGCCCTGCCGGGGGAGAAGAAGGAGGACTGGAAGCAGGCCGTCGCGGAGGACCTGGAGACCTTCCGGGAGGCCCGAAAGGGCCGGGTAGCCACGGAGCTTGTGGCCTTGGCCTATCCCTTCGGCTACTGGGAGGAAGCGGTGGACCAGTGGCTGGAGGATGCGGGGATCGCCCTCACCTTCACCACGGAGGGGCACGCTAATCGGCTGCGGGTGGGGGACCGGGACAGCCTGCGGTGCCTTGGACGGTACAACGTCACCGAGTGCTATACCGGGCAGGCCTTAGTGGCTCTGCTGGGCGGCGATTGACAATCGCCGCCCTTTCTTATATCATTCATACGTAAGCAAAGCGTATGCTTTGCGCCAAAAATTTCATTAAGTGCCCTGCGGGTATCCATACTTTTTCTTTCAAGAAAAAGTATGGATACCTAAATGACAGATGATCGAGGTTTTCTATGACCATTGTAGATTTTTTCCGGGAGGTGCCGGAGGCGGCGGTGGCGTTCTCCGGCGGGGTGGACTCGGCGGCGCTGCTGGCCCTGGCGGCGCGCCACGCCCGGCGGACGAAAGCCTACTTCGTCCGCACGCCCTTTCAGCCGGTCTTCGAGCTTCAGGACGCGGAGGACACCGCCCGCCGCCTGGGGGCGGAGCTGCAAGTAATTGACTATGACATCCTCGCCGCCCCGGCGGTGGCGAGCAACCCGCCGGACCGGTGCTACCACTGCAAGCGTTCCCTCTTTACAGCCCTTCTGGCGGCGGCGAAGGCCGACGGCTTCCCCGTGGTGCTGGACGGCAGCAACGCCTCCGACGACGCGGGGGACCGGCCCGGCATGCGGGCCCTCCGGGAGCTGGAGGTCCGCTCCCCCCTCCGGGAGTGCGGCCTGACCAAATCCGACGTCCGCCGTCTGGCCCGGGAGGCGGGGCTGCCCGTGTGGGACAAGCCATCCTATGCCTGCCTGGCCACCCGGGTCCCCACCGGCACGGCCATCACCCGGGAGGACCTGGGGCGGGTGGAGCGGGGAGAGCAGGCCCTGGCCGCAATGGGTTTCCACGACTTCCGCCTGCGGCTCCGGGGCGATGGGGCGCTGCTCCAGGTCCGGGAGGACCAGTGGGAGGAGGCCCGACGGCGGCTGGAGGAGCTCCGCTCCCTGCTGGCCGGGGACTTTACCCAGGTGGAGCTGGATGCCGCTCCACGGCAGACAAGAGAATCCTAATCGTAATATTTCGACACAATATTGCGAACTGTAGCTGATTTTTGGCAAATTTTTTCAACCTGGTTTGTTTTTGGCAGTTCTCCGGCACATGCACCCGCCCTTTGCGTCTATATGAGTAGAACAACAAAAGGAGGAGACTGCCATG
>DVGP01000228.1 GCA_018712665.1 Candidatus Pelethomonas intestinigallinarum
GGTACAATGCCTTGAGAATAGTTGGTGCTGATTAGGGCGAGGGTCCACCCGTTCCCATCCCGAACACGGAAGTTAAGCTCGCTTCTGCCGACAATACTTGGCTGGAGACGGCCCGGGAAGATAGGTAGCGCCAACATCCGAGACCAGTCGAAAGACTGGTCTCTTTTTATTTTTGCTATTTACATCACTGCCCCATGTGATAGAATAATTGACGATATGGTTTCAGCATTTCATAAGGAGGATCTTCTCATGTTACAGGATGAGCTGCTAAGAGAAGCCAGAAAGCTTTCTGCCAGTTTAGAAGAGATATTCATTGCGATTCACCGCAACCCGGAATTGGGGAACCAGGAGCGGGCTACTTCGTCGCTGGTTCGCCGACAACTGGAGCTGCTGGGCATCGAGGCCGTCCCTATGGCCGGCACCGGCGTTATGGGGGTGATCCGGGGGGCATTGCCGGGGAAATGCCTGGGCTTCCGGGCGGACATGGACGCCCTGCCGATCCAGGAGGAGACGGGACTGCCCTACGCCTCTCAGAATCCGGGGGTGATGCACGCCTGCGGCCACGACTTCCATGTGGCCGCCCTGCTGGGAGCGGCGGAGCTTCTCCAGCGGCGGCGGGAGACCCTGACCGGGACGGTGAAGCTCTTCTTCCAGCCTGACGAGGAGGGCGACGGCGGCGGGGCGCGGATGATTGCCGAGGGCTGCATGGAGAATCCCCATGTGGACGCGGTCCTCTGCTGCCACGTGGAGAGCGGCATCCCCACGGGGACGGTGTCTTTGTGTGAGGGGCCCATCTGCGCCGCCTCCAACCCCTTTACTCTCACCCTCCGCGGGAAAGGGACCCACGGGGCCAAACCCCACCTGGGCAGCGATGTCATCGTGGCCGGGAGCCAGCTGGTCACCGCCCTCCAGACCATCGCCAGCCGCCGGACCTCCCCCACGGAGCCGGTGGTGGTGACCATCGGGTCCTTCCAGGCGGGCACTGCCTGCAACGTTCTGCCGGAGGAGGCCCGTCTGTCCGGTACCCTCCGCACCATGGGCCGGGAGGCCAGGGAGCGGGTGAAGGAGGATTTTCAGTCCATCGTCGCCGGTGTGTCCGCCGCCATGGGAGTTGAGGCGGATCTGGAACTGGTAGAGGGCTACCCCTGCTGTGACAACGACCCGGCCATGACAGCGCTGGTCCGCCGCTCCGCGGCGGCGCTGCTGGGGGAGGAAAATGTGCTGCAGCTGCGGGAGCCCTCCCTGGGGGCCGACGACTTCGGCTGCTTCAGCGAACTTGTCCCCGGCTGCTACTACTATGTGGGGGTGGGCAGCGAGGAGAAGGGGTTCACCAGTCCCAACCACAACCCCCATTTTGCCGTGGATCCGGCGGCTTTGCCCATCGCCGCGGCCCTCCACGCCCGGACAGCTCTGGATTTCCTGGGCTGCATTTGAAAGGAGCGTTTTATTATGGTATTTCCGCCCAGTGTAAAGCCGGGGGACACGGTGATGCTGGTATCTCCCTCCTCGCCGCTGGTGAAGGACCAGCCGGTGGAGGAGCTTGCCCAGCTGGTGGAGACATTGGGGTTCCGGGTGCGGGTCGGCGCGTCCTGCCACTCCAGCACCGCCAGGGGCTACGCCGCCGCGCCGCCGGAGGTCCGGGCGGCTGACATCCATACAGGCTTCGCTGACCCGTCGGTCCGGGCCGTCTGGTGCACCCGGGGCGGCAGTACCGCCTGGCAGCTCCTGCCGCTGCTGGACTATGATCTGATCCGAGCTAACCCCAAGCCCCTCATCGGCTTCAGCGACGTCACCACCCTCCACCTGGCCGTCGGCCAGCGCTGCGGCCTGGTGACCTACCACGGCCCCACCGCCAACCGCGTCTTTGGTTGGGGGGAGGGGGACGGCTTCTCCTGGCCCAGCCTATGCCGGGCCCTGGGGGAGTGGGAGGAGCTGGCGGTGGAGAACCCGCCGGGGGAGCCCATCGTCGCTCTCCGGCCTGGACAGGCGGAGGGGCGTCTGACCGGAGGCAATCTTTCCCTTGTGGCAGCCTCCCTGGGGACCCCCTGGCAGATCGACGCCCGGGACAAGATCCTCTTCCTGGAGGATGTGGGCGAGAGGGTCTACGCCCTGGAGCGGATGCTCTGCCAGCTCCGCTATGCCGGCGTTTTTGACCAGGCCGCCGGGGTGGTCCTGGGGGACTTCACCAGGTGCCGCAACAGCTACCGGGAGGACTACGGCCCCGGTGAGCTGGTCCGGGACTTTTTTGGGGACTACCCCAAGCCGATACTCTCAAACGTTCGCTCCGCCCATGTCTCCCCCATGGTCACCCTGCCCATGGGGGCCTGGTGCCGGGTAGACGGAGAGAAAGGGACAATGGTGTGCTGCCGGCAGATGTAGGAAATTCTCCATTTTACCATTTTGTAACGACAATTTTATACAAATCGTGCTATCATAAAATCAGCAAAGCCACTTTGACCCCCAGATAGGGAAACAGCATACAGACAAGGCGAAGCAAGGGCAGACGGACATAGAGAAAGGAGAATTCCCTATGGAGAGAAGCAATCTTGGCAAGGGCCTGCGCCTGTACTTCCTGGGACAGGTGTTTGCTCTGATCAGCATAGAGGGCATGACGCTGGCCCTCATCCCCCTGATGGCGGCGGTGATGAACTCCGCTTTCCAGCTGGAGCGTCAGTGGACCGTGTACATGCCGTACGGAGCCAAGGAGATGGAGGCGATGACACTGTCCCCGGACGTATTGGTGCCCTATGCGCTGCTAACGCTGCTGCTGGGCATCGTCATGCTGGTGTGCGACATCGTGAGCCTGGTGGCGCTGGTGAAGCTGCGGCGGGAGCATCCCCTGTACCGCCGTGCCCTGTTTCTGACGCTTGTGGCGGCGGGAGTTCAGATTCTCACCGCTCTGCTCCAGTGGGAGGGGATTTTTGTGTCCGCGGCCTGGCTGGCCATAGCGTGTGCCGCAACAGTATTTTTCCTTCAGGGAACCAACGATATCCTGATCCAGCGGACAGGGGAGCTGGAAGCGCGGTACAACACGCTGGCTCTCCGGGGCCGGGTGGTCCCGTGGATCTATGTGATCTGCACGGTCTTGACGTGGCTGCTGGCCTGGGGTGTGGAGAGCTACACCATGGCCGCGCCGGCGGTGACCTGGCAGACAGGCTTCATGTGGGCCTATGTGGTTCTCGGTATCATCTTGGGAGTGGCGGCGGCTCTGCCCTGCCTGATTTATCTGTGGAAGGCCAGCCGAGCCCTGACAGATCTGTACCCCGGGAGAAACGGGATGCGGCCCATTCCCTGGGAGGGATGATCTTCTAAATCCCGCAAAGGTTTTCTACTTTGAGAACTTGCTAGGCCTTGTTTGAAATTTGAAAATGTGACCAATGGCGAGGAATTTTTTCGCCAGGCAAGGCGATTTGACGCCGCGATACTTTGTGTATCGCAAGGAGAATCAACGACGCATGGCGGAAAAAGGCCCGGCATTTGGGCATGTTGACATTTTTCAAACAAGGCCTAAAAGCTTAAGAATTATTATAAGGCGGGATGGCACGCTGCGCGGGCCATCCCGCGTGTTGCGTGGGCGGGATTTGTGTGAAATCCCTTTTGGTGAAATCAGGGCCAAATCCGGTCTTGACAAAAATTTTAGGGGAGGACCGCTATGGCGAAATATATCAGCACCGAGCCGCTGCCCGTGGGTGTGAGCGAGGCAGAATTTCAGTGTGAGCGGGATGGCCTGACCATCCGGGGCACGGAGTACAGAAGGGCGGGAGAGAGGCTGCCCATCGCCGTGGTCAGCCACGGCATCCGGGCCTGGCAGGCCACCGTCCGGCACTACGCCGTGGCTCTGGCGGAGATGGGGTACGCTGCCTACACCTTCGACTTCTGCGGCGGCTGCGCCCCGGGGAAAGGGAGGAGCGACGGCGATTCCACCGATATGTCCGTGCTGACGGAGGTGGAGGACCTACTGCGGGTCATCGCCTGCGCCAAGTCCCGGCCCTACACGGACCCCTCCCGCGTCCTGCTGATGGGGTGCAGCCAGGGAGGCTTCGTGTCCGCCATCACGGCGGCCCGGCTGGGGGAGGAGGTCGAAGCGCTGATCCTGCTCTACCCCGCTCTGTGCATCCCTGACGATCTGCGGGCAGGGCGGCTGCTGGAGGGGACCTTTGACCTCGTCAACCTTCCGGAGACCATCCCCTGCGGCCCCTTCCTCCTGGGGCGGCGCTATGTGGAGGACATGGCGGGGGTCGACGCCTTCCAGCTGATCCGGGGCTTCCCGGGGGACGTGCTGCTCGTCCACGGGGACGCGGACCGCGCGGTGGACCTGTCCTACAGCCAGCGGGCGTACCAGCTCTACCGGGAACGGAGCGCCGGGACGGGAGGGTCCAGGACCCGGCTGGAGGTCATGGTCGGCGGCGGTCACGGCTTCACGGAGGCGGAGAGCCGAGAGGTGATCCGGTACATGCGGGAGTTCCTCGCCTGACGGCCTGTTCCCATCAGCCTGAAAAAGAAAGGCCGTGCGGACCAATGGGTCCGCACGGCCTTGTGCGTCAAGGGATATAAGTACTTGTCCTTACTTTCCGAAGCTCTCGATGATGTCCACGATCTCCATGCCGATGCGCTGCTGGGCCTCCTTGGTGGCGGCGCCGATGTGGGGGGTGCAGGAGACGTTGGGGTGGTTGATGAGCGCGGCGTTGGCGGGGGGCTCCACGGCGTAGACGTCCAGGCCGGCGGCCCGGATCTTGCCGGAGTTCAGGGCCTCCAGCAGGTCGTCCTCGTTGACGTTGTCGCCCCGGCTGGTGTTGATGAACACCACGCCGTCCTTCATCTTGTCGATGTTCTCCTTGCAGATCAGCTTCACGCCGTTGAGGGAGGGGGTGTGGAGGGAGATGAAGTCGGCCTGGGCGAAGAGCTCGTCCAGCTCCACGTACTTCATGCCCATCTCCTCCTCGATGCCGGGGACGTGGTAGATGTCCTGGGCGATGACGTTCATGCCGATGCCCTTGGCCATGCGGCCCAGGGCCTGGCCGATGCGGCCGAAGCCGATGATGCCCAGGGTCTTGCCGCTCAGCTCGAAGCCCTTGCCGTAGGCCTTCTTCTCCCACTTGCCCTCGCGCATGGTGTGGCCCGCCACGGACAGGAACCGGGCGCAGGAGAACATGTGGCCCATGGCCAGCTCCGCCACGGAGTTAGAGGAGGCGCGGGGGGTGTTCTTCACGGTGATGCCGTTTTCCTCGGCGTACTTCACGTCGATGTTGTCCACGCCCACGCCGCCGCGGATGATGAGCTTCAGCTTGCCGCCCTTGGCCTCGTCGATGTGGTTGGCACGGACCTTGGTGGCCGAGCGGACCACCACCGCGTCAAACTCCCGCAGCGCCGCGCCCAGCTCCTCCGGGGCGTAGAACTGCTCCACTACCTCGTGGCCATTGGCCTTCAGCTTCTCCAGAGCGGACTTGTCCATCCCGTCAGTCACTAAAATTCTCATGGATATCGTCTCCTCAATCAAACGGTATTCATACTTTTTCTTGAAAGAAAAAGTATCAAAAAGAACTTTTGACGCGAAATTTCATTTCGCTTGTGTTTTATTTGTACGGAGCAGGTCAAAAAGAGAGAACCTCAGCGAAACGGAGTTTCGCTGTAAAGTTTTTCTTTTGATTCTTTTCTTTGTTCACAAAGAAAAGAATGCAGACCGTTTGCTCAGGAGTTCTCGGCCTCGAACTTCTTGAGGAACTCCACCAGGGCCTCCACGCCCTCCTTGGGCATGGCGTTATAGACGCTGGCACGGAGGCCGCCCACGCTCTTGTGGCCCTTCAGGTTGTCGTAGCCGGCGGCCTTGGTGGCGGCCACTACCTTGGCGTCCAGCTCGGCGCTCTCGGTGACGAAGGGGATGTTCATGAGGGAGCGGAACTCCTTGTCCACGGTGCCCTTGAACATCTTGGAGCTGTCCAGGAAGTCGTACATGACCTTGGCCTTGTCGATGTTGATCTTCTCCATGGCCTCCAGGCCGCCCAGGCTCTTGAGGTACTTGAACACCTTGCCGCAGCAGTAGATGGCCCAGCAGTTGGGGGTGTTGTACATGGAGCCGTTGTCGGCGTGGGTCTTGTAGCTGCAGTAGATGGGGACCTTCGGGTCCAGATCCTCCCGGATCAGGTCCTCACGGATGATGACGATGACCATGCCGGCGGGTCCCACGTTCTTCTGCACGCCGGCGTAGATCAGGCCGTAGTCGGAGACGTTGCAGGGCCTGGACAGGAACATGGAGCTCTGGTCGCTGACCAGAACGTGGCCCTTGGTGTTGGGCAGCTTGGGCCAGGTCACGCCGTGGATGGTCTCGTTCTCACAGATGTACACATAGTCGGCGTTCTCGGGGATGTCCAGATCGTCGCAGTTGGGGATGTAGCTGTAGTTGCGGTCCTTGCTGCTGGCCACCACGTGGACGTCGCCGTACTTCTTCGCCTCGGCGATGGCCTTCTTGGACCAGGCGCCGGTCTCCACATAGCAGGCCACACCGTTCTTCATCAGGTTCATGGGCACCATGGCGAACTGCAGTGTGGCGCCGCCCTGGATGAAGAGCACCTTGTAGTTGTCGGGGATGTTCATCAGGTCCCGCAGGTCCTGCTCCGCCTCGTCGATGATCTGCTGATAGACCTTGGAGCGGTGGCTCATCTCCATCACGCACATCCCGGAGCCCCGGTAGTTCATCATCTCGTCCCGGATCTCCTCCAAAACCGGTTCGGGCATGGTGGCGGGGCCTGCGGAAAAGTTGTATACGCGGCCGTACTTCATCGTTTTTCCTCCTGTCATAACATTGTGGTAGAAAAGAATCGCTTAGACATGCTTAGTATAGTACAGATCCTGGCAAGAATCAACAGCAAAAAGGAAAAATGAGGCGGGAATCAAAAAGTTTTTTTAAAAGACAAAATTTTTGTTTGGTACGGAAGCGGTCAATTCAGGAAATCCTTCAGCTTCTTGGAGCGGGAGGGGTGGCGCAGCTTCCGCAGGGCCTTGGCCTCGATCTGGCGGATGCGCTCACGGGTGACGTTGAACTCCTTGCCCACCTCCTCCAGGGTGCGGGTGCGGCCGTCCTCGATGCCGAAGCGGAGCTTGAGGACCTTCTCCTCACGGGGAGTCAGTGTGCTCAGCACGTCCACCAGCTGTTCCTTGAGCAGGGTGAAGCTGGCGGCCTCGCTGGGCTCGGAGGCGGTATCGTCCTCGATGAAATCCCCCAGGTGGCTGTCCTCCTCCTCGCCGATGGGGGTCTCCAGGCTGACGGGCTCCTGGGCGATCTTCAGGATCTCCCGGACCTTCTCCACCGGCATGTTCATCTCCTCGGCGATCTCGTCGGGGGAGGGGTCGTGGCCCAGCTCCTGGAGGAGCTGGCGGGAGACCCGGATGACCTTGTTGATGGTCTCCACCATGTGCACGGGGATGCGGATGGTCCGGGCCTGGTCGGCGATGGCCCGGGTGATGGCCTGGCGGATCCACCAGGTGGCGTAGGTGGAGAACTTGTAGCCCTTGGTGTAGTCGAACTTCTCCACCGCCTTGATGAGTCCCAGGTTGCCCTCCTGGATCAGATCCAGGAACAACATCCCCCGGCCCACGTACCGCTTGGCGATGGAGACCACCAGGCGCAGGTTGGCCTCCGCCAGCTTCTGCTTGGCGGCGTCCCCGGCCTTGGCCAGCTTCTTCAGCTCCGCCTGGTCCTCCGGGGAGAGGGAGCCCTCCTCGGCCTCCTCCAGCTGCTCCTTGGCCAGGTTTCCGGCGCTCATCTTCTGGGCCAGCTCGATCTCCTCGTCGGGCGCCAGCAGGGGCACCTTGCCGATCTCCTTCAGGTACATCCGCACCGGGTCGTCAATGGAGAAGGAGTCCACCAGGGTGTTGGGATCGACCAGCTCCTCCTCCTCGATCTCCGCGATCTCGTCAATGGGGGGCTCCAGATCGTCGGGCAGCTCCGGCAGGATGTCCTCCTCGCTGCCGATCTCGATGGACAGGGCCTCCAGGGAGTCGTAGATCTTCTCCATCTGGTCGCTGTCCAGATCCAGGTCGTCCAGGACCTCCATCATCTCCCCGGAGTCCAGGCGGCCCCGCTTCTTCCCCCGGGCAAACAGGTCCATGACCTTCTCATTGGACTGGAGGATGGCCGCGGCGGGCAGCCCCGCCACCACCTTCTCCGGCAGCTTGGCGTATTTCTTCTCGCCCTCGGTCTTTTTGGCGTCGTTCATCATGGTCTCGTCCTTTTTCTTAGACATGTCGCTTTCCTCCATAGCCCTTTTTCTCTTTGAATTTGTCTTTCGCCGCCAGCAGGGGGTCCTCCTGGGGGCCGCCGGTCCGCTTGGCCGCGGACTGGCGTATGATCTCTATGTAGTCCGGCAGGGATTTGTCCGCCGCCGCGAGAGATTCCGGTTTTTGCAGCAGAGCCGTCAGGTGGCCCATCTCCTCGGTGGTCAGCGCCTCCTGGAGCAGGGCGGGGGCCGGGGTCCGGCCCTCCCGGGCGGCCTGGAGCTGCTCGCCATAGATCTTCCCCAGCAGGGGGGAGCTGAAGTCCTCCGGCGCCAAGTCCCCGCACCGGTCCGCCAGGCTTCCGTCCAGAAACAGCAGGCGGATCACCCCCTCCTCCGCCATGGCGGAGCGGACATCGTCGTAGCGGATGGCGCGGCTCTCCGGCTGGCGCAGGCCGGAGACGTTGAGGGCCTCCTTTTTCAGTGCCTGGCGCTCTTTTCCGCGCTGCTTGCTTCGGGCCCTTTTTACCTCCAGGAGCATGGCGTCCCGGGACACCCCCGCCCGCTCGGCGGCCCGGCCGGCGTAGACCTCCCGCTCCACCGCGTTGGGGAGGGAGGCGATGAGGGCGGCGATCTCCGCGGAGTAGGCGATCTTGGCCTCCCCGTCGCTGAGATCGTACTTGGCGGCCACGGCGTCCATGCGGTAGTCCATCTGGTTCTCGCTGCCGTCCAGGATGGCCTGGAAGGCGGCGGGGCCCTGGAACTTGATGAAGTCGTCCACATCCTGCTTGACGTACTCTCCGTCCTGGAGCCGCCGGGGCAGGGACAGGACCCGGACGTTGAACTCGCTGTTTTCCAGCAGAGAGATGGCCTTCTCTGTGGCCGCCTGGCCGGCGCCGTCGTTGTCGTAGCAGAGGACCAGCTCCTTGGTGTACCGGGAGAGGAGGCGGATCTGCTCGGTGGTGAGGGCGGTGCCCATGGAGGCCACCGCGTTGTCAAAGCCCGCCTGGTGGAGGGTGATGACGTCGATGTTGCCCTCGCAGAGGATGAAATTCGGCCGCTTGGTCCGCTTGGCCAGGTTGATGCCGTACAGGTTCCGCCGCTTGCTGTAGACGGCGGTCTCCTGGGTGTTGAGGTACTTGGGCTCGGACTTGTCCAGCACCCGCCCGCCGAAGGCCACCACATCCCCCCGCACGTCGATGACGGGGAAGATCAGGCGGTTGCGGAACTTGTCGTAGAGCCGGCCCTTCTGGTTTTGCACCACCAGCCCCGCGTCCAGCAGCTCCCGCTTGGTGTAGCCCTTCTGGAGCATGGCGGTGAGGAGGCTGTCCCAGCTGTCCAGGCTGGCCCCCAGGCCGAAGTTCATGGCGGTTTTGCGGCTGATTTTCCGCCGCTCCAGGTAGGCGGCCACCGCCGCCCCCTCCGGCCTGGAGAGGTTCTGGTAGAACCAACGGGCGGCGTCCTTGTTCACCGCCAGCAGCCGCTGGCGGTGGCGGGAGGCCTCCCGGTTCGCCTCCTCCTCGGGCACCGTCATCCCCACCCGCTTGGCCAGGAAGCGCACCGCGTCGGGGAAGCTGAGCCCCTCGATCTCCATGATGAAGCTGATGACCCCGCCGCCCCGCTTGCAGCCGAAGCAGTAGTAGATCTGCTTGTCCGGGGAGACGGAGAAGGACCCGGTCTTCTCGTTGTGGAAGGGGCACAGGCCGAAGTAGTTGCTGCCCTTGTGCTGGAGGGCCACATAGGAGGAGACCACATCCACAATGTCGCAGCGGCTGACCAGCTCGTCCAAAAATTGCCTGGGAAACGCCATAGGGCCTCCTCCTTTCCAAACTGCCTTATTTACATATACGCCGCAAGCGGGAAAAATCCTCTTTTCCGCCGCTGTTTTTTACAAAATGTTTTCCTGCGGCTGCAATATGTCTAGTTTTGACCAAAAATTCAAAATATGAACATGGTTTGGGATATTTTCTCCCCAAAAGATGGTCAAAAGGAAGCCCACTGTCCGGCATTCGGCCGATGCCGGGCAGAGTGCGGTTACCGCTTGCTCTCCGAGAAGTCCCAGGAGCTTTGAATCCACCCCATCAGCTCCCCGTCCAGCTGACCTTCGTCTGAGATCAGGACGTGGTGGGTCCAGCGGCTGGGGTAGGGCTCCACCGCCACGGCGATCCGGGGGGAGTCCAGGCGGATCGGGAGGCCGAAGGTCACCAGAATACACTCCCTCGGCCAGTCCTTCCGGCGGCGCAGAGGCAGGGAAGCGGCGGCAAAGAAGTGCTTGCCGTAGAAGCTGACCTGGCTCTTCTGCACACGGGCGGAGGCGTCGGGGAAGGCGGCCTCCATCCGGCGGAAGAAGGCCTGGTACAGCGCCAGCTCCGCCGGCTTGCCGTCAAAAAAGAACAGGATGTCGCTCTCGTAGTGTTCGGATGTTTTCACAGTGGAGCACCTCCTTGCCTGAATCGCGTCAGCCCCTGCGGTGGAGGCGGCGCGCTCCGCCCTGGGGCGGTTTCTGCTGGTTTTGGGGTTGAGGACTCTGATTCTTTTGTTGCTGGTTCTGCGGCTGGCCCTGCCGCTTCTGCCCTGGCTCCTGGGGCCGCTGGCGGCGCCGGCGGCCATCCGCCGAGGCGGCCAGACGACCGATGGGACTGGGGTCCGAGGACAGGCGGCGGGCCGGCGGCTTAGGCGCTGGGACGGGCTGGGGGAACACCGGCGCCGGGATGGGGATGGCCTTCGGCGGCTCCTTGGGCGCCGCAGGGGGCTTGGGGTCCCGCGGCGGTTGGGGCTGCTTCGGGGTTTGCTTGGCGGCGGCCGCCGCCTGGCGCTCCGCCCGGGGCGGGCGGGGCGGGCGCACCGCCTTGGGGGTGGCCTCGAAGATCTCCATGGGCCAGGGGTGGTCCTCCGCCACCGGCACCTTTTTGCCGATGAGCTTCTCGATGTCCTTCAAGTAGGCCAGCTCGTCGAAGTTGCAGAAGCTGATGGCCAGGCCGTCCCGGCCCGCCCGGCCGGTGCGGCCGATGCGGTGGACGTAGGTCTCCGGGACGTTGGGCAGCTCGTAGTTGATGACGCAGCCCAGCTCGTTCACGTCGATGCCCCGGGCGGCGATGTCCGTGGACACCAGGACACGGACAGCTCCGGACTTGAAGCTCTCCAGGGCCTTGACCCGGGCGGTCTGGCCCTTGTTGCCGTGGATGGCCATGGCGGCGATCCCCGCCCGGCCCAGCTCTTTCACCACCCGGTCGGCCCCGTGCTTGGTGTTGGTGAACACCAGCACGCTGTCCAGGCTCTGGTCCTGGAGGATATACTGGAGCAGGTGCTTCTTGTTGACCTTGTCCACCTTGTACACCCGCTGTTCGATGGCCTCCACCGTGGAGGACTGGGGGGTCACCTCCACCCGCACGGGTTTATAGAGGATCTGCTGGGACAACTCCGCGATCTCCTGGGGCATGGTGGCGGAGAAGAGGAGTGTCTGCCGCTTTTTTGGCAGCCGGGCGATGACCTTCCGCACGTCGTGGATGAAGCCCATGTCCAGCATCCGGTCCGCCTCGTCCAGCACGAAGGTCTCGATGCTGGTCAGGTCGATGTGGCCCTGGTTGCACAGGTCGTTGAGCCGCCCCGGGGTGGCCACCAGCACGTCCACCCCCCGCTGAAGGGCCTCCACCTGGGGGCCCTGGCCCACGCCGCCGAAGATGACGGTGTTCCGAATGGGCAGGTACTTCCCATAGAGGTCAAAGTTCTCCTTGATCTGGAGAGCCAGCTCCCGGGTGGGGGTCAGCACCAGGGCCCGGATGGGCCGGTGGATCTTGTCAACCCGGCTTTGGAGCGTCTGGAGGATGGGAATGGCGAAGGCGGCGGTCTTGCCGGTGCCCGTCTGGGCGCAGCCGATCAGGTCCCGCCCCGCCAGCACCGGGGGAATGGCCTGGGCCTGAATGGGGGAGGGGGCGGCGTAGCCCATCTCCGCCACTGCCCGCAGAAGCTGGGGCAGAAGTTGTAAATCCTGAAATGTCATAGTGATCCTTTTGTTTTGTGTATCCATAAGAATGGTTTCGATGCAGGCGTTAGGCCCGCCGCAGGCTTCAGCGGCGGGCCTAACCAATATAGTATACACGTTTTCAATAGAAAAAGCAATCATTTTCGCAAATTCAGGCCTGATTACGAGAAAATGGAGAGGAGGACGACTTACCGGGCAGGCCGCTTGGCAAAGCGGTACGTCAGCCCCCAGAGGAGGAGGCCCAGGGCCGCCATTACCGCCTTATTGACCGGCCACACGCCGTTTTCGTCCCCGGCGAACCGGAGGAAGGGGTAGACATACTGGACCCAGGGGAGCCGCAGGAGACCCCGGGCCAGGAGAGCGGCCAGCCAGAGGACGCCGCAGACCAGGGAGGCTACGTGCTCCCGGGAGAACAGCAGAGCGCAGAGGGCGCTGAGGGAGGAGAACAGGAAAACGGTGGGAAAGCTCACCGCCGCCATCTCCCAGAGGGGCAGCTCCCCGCGGGCCAGGGACACGGCGGCCATGCCCGCCAGGGCGAAGAGGCATACGACGCCCATGACGGCCAGGTACCGGGCCAGGACCCAGGGAAACAGGTCCCGGCTCTGGGCGGCGATGACCTCGAAGCCGCCGTCCGCCCGCAGCTTTCCCCACTCCCCCACGGCGATGGCGGCGTAGAGGGGAAGAGCCACCTCGAAGGCGGGCAAGCTCAGCGCCAGCAGGTCCCCGGCGGCCAGTGCGAAGAGGACCAGCGCCGCCAGAAGGGCGGCGGAGAGAAGAAACAGGCTGCTGCCCAGCACCCGCAGCTCCCGCTTGACGGCGTGGATCATGACCCGCTCCTTTCCCTCCAGGCCCCCGGCTTTGCCAGCAGGAGGCAGCAGGAGAGCAGCGCGCCTCCCACCAGGAAGCTGGCGTTGGCCAGCGCGCTGCCCGCAGGGAGCTCCGGCCAGGCAGGGTGGACCCAGACCAGGCGGATCAGGTCCCCGGCGGTGATGAGCCAGAAGGGCATGGCCTCCGCCGACCCCACATAGGCGGCGTTGCAGCCAAAGAGGACCGCCGACAGGAGGTAGAACAGCCTCGAGCCGGTGAGGCCCGGAATGGCCACGGCGCAGAATCCCACGAACAGGCTGGCGGGGAGAGCGGAGACAGCGACTGCCTTGGCCAGTGGGCGGAGGCAAGCCCCCGGGGAGATAGGAAAGGGGGCAGCCGCCCGGTAGACACCGGCGCAGACCGCCAGAAAGGCGCACAGGAGAGTGAAAGTGTACAGCCAGCCCCCCAGCAACTTCCCAAGGACATACTGCCACTTTTCCACCGGGGCGGCCATCAATAGCGCCTTCGTCCCCGAGGAGACGTCCAGGGGGAGCCGCCCCGCCAGCAGGAAGGTCAGGCCGAAGAGCAGCACCAGGGCGTCCAGGCTCAT
>DVGP01000030.1 GCA_018712665.1 Candidatus Pelethomonas intestinigallinarum
ATCATGATGATGCAGGCTCTTTCGGCACAGGTTATCCGCCACAAGAGAGTTATGAAGGACAACTGCGTGATTATCTGTGCTTCCATCTGCAACGGCTACTTCCACGACGAGCGCTGGCCCTACCTCCGGGAGCTGTACGAGATGTTCCAGCACGACTATATGAACATCCTGCCCGACATGGACCGCTATGGCGTGTACTTCGCCACCAACGAGGAGTATATCCGCAAGTACCGCTTCTGCAATGCCTTCCACCCCTTCCACGGCTTCTCCATGATGAGCTGCGGCCACATCGCCGAGATGAACACCGCCGCCATCTACATCGTGGGCGCCCAGGAGCCTGGCATCGCCCGGGGCATGGGCCTGAAGACTAGGGCCACCTTCGAGGAGGCCCTGGAGGACGCCAAGCGGAAGTTCGTCGGTCCCAACCCCAACATCCTGGCCCTGCCCAAGACCTTTAAGCTGGGCGCCGTCCATCTGTGCATGAGGGACGACGACCTTGCCACGGTGTAAGGGAGGCGCGATACATATGCTGAAAGGAAATATGCTCATCGCCCACGGCGGCGGACCCACCCCGGTGATCAACAGCTCCCTGCTGGGAGCGGTCCGAGAGGCCAAGCGCCACGGCGAGATCGAGACCATCTACGGCGCCCGGTTCGGCGCCGAGGGCATCCTGGCCGGGGACCTGATGGACCTGGGGGCGTTTGACGACGGGCAGTTGGACCTGCTCTCCCGCACTCCCGCCTCCGCCCTGGGCTCCTGCCGGCGGAAGCTCACCGACGCTGACTACCCCGCGGTGCTGGAGTGCTTCAAGAAGTTCAACATCCGCTACTTTTTCTACAACGGCGGCAACGACTCCATGGACACCTGTCACAAGGTCTACCAGCTGGCCAGCCAGTCCGGCTATGAGCTGCGGGTCATCGGCATCCCCAAGACCATCGACAACGATCTGGCCGTGACGGACCACTGCCCAGGCTTCGGGAGCGCGGCCAAGTACGCCGCCGTGTCCGCCCTGGAGCTGGCCTTCGATGCCTCCGCCCTGCCCATCCACGTGGTGGTGATGGAGCTCATGGGCCGCAATGCCGGGTGGATCACCGCCGCATCCGCCCTGTTTGCCGGCCAGATGCCCTGCGAGCACCTGGTGTACCTGCCCGAGACCGACTTTGACAAAGAGCAGTTCCTGTCCGCCGTCAAGGAGAAGTGGGCCAAGGGCCGGGGGCTGCTGGTCACCGTGTCCGAGGGCATCCACTACGCCGACGGCTCCCCGGTGGCCGACTCCGGCATCGTGGACGGCTTTGGCCACAAGATCCCCGGCGGCGCCGCCCAGACCCTCAGCGATATGATCATGCAGGAGACCGGCCTGAAGTCCCGGTCGGAGAAGCCTGGCCTGCTGGGCCGGGTGAGCGTGGCTCTCATGTCCGAGGTGGACCAGCGGGAGGCCCAGGAAGCCGGCGCGGCGGCGGTGCGTGCCGCTGTAGAGGGCAAGACCGGCTATATGGTGGGCTTCCAGACCACCCGGGAGCCGGAGTACCGCACCGCGACCTGCCTCATTCCCCTGGAGCAGGTGGCCAACGCGGAGAAGAAGTTCCCCCTGGAGTGGATTGGCGAGGACGGAGCCAGTATCCGTCCGGCGTTCCAGGACTACTGCCTGCCTCTGCTGGGCGGCTATGACAGCCGGTTTGCCTATCTGCGCTGAGGGGAGTGACAGCTGACCATGGAGATCCTGTTCAGTTTTCTCATCTGTCTTCTGGCCACCACCATCGGCGGCATCAGCGGTGTGGGAGGCGGCGTCATCATCAAGCCCGTGCTGGACGCGACCTCCGGTATGCCGGTGGCCACGGTGAGCTTCCTGTCGGGGTGCACGGTGCTGGCCATGACCATCACCTCCATGCTCCGCAGCCGGGGCGGCGAGGTGAAGGTGGAGCCCCGCCGGGGCACGCTGCTGGCCATCGGGGCCGCCGTGGGCGGCGTCGTGGGCAAGGAGCTGTTTGAGCTGGTTCGGGCCTCCGGCGGTTCAGCGGTCTCCGTCGCCCAACAGGTGATGATGATCGTCCTCACTCTGGGCGTACTTGTCTACACCCTGAACCGCCCCCGGATCGCCGCCAAGGATGTAAAAAATCCGGCGGCCTGTGTGACCATCGGACTGGTGCTGGGCCTGCTGTCCGCCTTCCTGGGCATCGGCGGTGGCCCCATCAATCTGGCGGTGCTGTACTATTTCTTCTCCATGGACACCAAGACCGCCGCTCTCAACTCCCTGTACATCATCCTGTTCTCCCAGGGAGCCAGCTTCCTCAACACGATTCTGAGGGGCACGGTACCGGAGTTCCAGTGGCCGGTGCTCATCGTGATGGTGATCGGCGGCATTGTGGGCGGGACTCTGGGCCGGAGCATCAGCAAAAGGCTGAGCAACAGCGGCGTGGACCGTCTGTTCTTCTGGCTGCTCATCGCCATTACCGGCATCAGCTGCTACAATCTGGTAAGATGCTTTGTTTAACACACAGACACCGGGAGGAACCATGCTGTACAACATAAAAAACGAATTTCTTACCGCGACAATAAACAGCGTGGGAGCGGAGCTCTGGGGTATTCAGACCCTGGGGCAGGACCCCGTTTCCTGTCTGTGGGATGGGAAACAAGAGTTGTGGCCTCGACGGGCGCCGGTCTGTTTTCCTTGGTGCGGGAAAATAGAAGACGGTTGGTTCGAGGCGGAGGGGTGCCACTACAAGGCCGGACAGCAACACGGTTTTGTGCGGGACTTGGAACATATTCTGGTGGAAAAGAAGGCGGAACGTCTGCGCTTCCGTCTCGAATGGGATGGCGATGAGGTCTGCTGGCCGTGGCCCTTTTCCTTTGAGACAAGTCATACTCTGGAGGGGCGGACCCTGCGCACTGCCTGCACCGCTGTCAATTTGAGCTCCCGTGCTATGCCGGTGCAACTGGGGTTCCATCCGGGCCTTCGCTGTCCCTTTTCTTCAGAATACGGTATCCAGGACTACTGCATCCGATTTGAAAAGCCGGAGATATCCGGTGGGACCGACACTCTGGACCTGACCCCTGCCCTTTTTGACCACGACAGCATCTGTTTCACCAACCTTCGATCTGATTGGCTTCAGCTGGAAGAACGGAAAACCGGGCGCTATCTGCGGGTATATACACAGGGGTTCCCGTATGTACTCCTTTGGAGCCGGCCTGGAATTCCGGGATGGGTATGCATTGAGCCGTGGACCGGCTACACTGGTCCCGGACATATGCTCTCGGAGCGGCCGGGGACCGTCCTTCTTCCGCCTGGCGGATCCTTCAGCCGCGCTCAGAAGATAGAAATTGCCCTGTAGGGGAACATGGAGGTGATAGAAAAGCACCGCCGTCCCTACGGCGAGCTCGCCCAAAGCAGCAGGAAGCGTTTTATCACAGGACGAAATCGTTGATGGAGCTATGATTCCCCCTGTGTTAATTTTTTTGATAAAAAGCGCGAAAAGGAAGGTGTCATATGAAAGGAAAAACCAAGAAAAAGGGAATCAGTGACAAACTGTGGCTGCTACTCTCATTCTGCGCGGCGCTGGTAGTTTGGTACCTGCTTTCCCTCGGCAAGCGGACAGGAAACAGCTTTCCCTTTATTCCCGTTGTGTTAGAGGGACTCCAGACAATGATCGATCGCGGTGCATTCTGGTCAGATCTGTCCAGCAGCTTGACTTCTATCGCCGCTGGTTTTGGACTGGGTTTTGTCTCCGCAGTGCCGGTCGCGTTTCTGATGGCCTGGTACATGCCGGTGCGTAAGATCATCGAGCCCTGGATCAACTTCATCCGCAACATCCCCGCCCTGGCTTACGCGCCTCTGATCGTGATTGCGGCTGGCGTTGGTAAGCCTCCCCAGATCATCCTGATTTGGATCTGCACATTTATGACCATGTCCATCACGATTTTCCACGGCATCCGCAGCATTGACAACACGCTGATCAAGGCCGCCCGAGTCCTCGGCGCCAACGATATGGATATCTTTTTCCGTATTATTCTGCCCGCGACCCTGCCCTTCGTCATCACGGCTGTGCGGCTGGGCCTGAGTGCCGGCCTGACCACCCTGCTCGCTGCGGAATCCACTGGTGCACAGGGCGGCCTGGGCATGCGGATTCGGAGCCTGCAGACCACCTTTGAAACCGGCTCGATGTTGGCCTACATCATTATCATCGGCATCATTGGACTTCTGTTAAACCTGTTTGTGGACATTATTGAAAGGAGACTGACATCGTGGCAGGAGAGACGCGAGGAGTAAAACTCCACATTGAAAATGTAGTCAAAGAGTATAAAGGCGAGCATGGAACAACCATCGCACTTAACGGCGTCAACCTGGATATCATGGAAAATGAGTTTGTTTGCGTGGTCGGCCCCTCTGGCTGCGGCAAGTCTACTCTGCTGAATATCCTGGCCGGTCTCCATGAAGCCACCAGCGGCGAGTGCTATCTGGACGGCGAGCGGATCGTCGGCACGGACGTAAGGCGCGGCGTGGTGTTCCAGCAGTACGCCCTGTTCCCCTGGCTGACCGTTCTGCAGAATGTTATGTTTGGTCCCGAAATGAGGCGTATGCCCAAGGAGCAGTGCTTAGAGATCGCCCGCAAGTACATCAAGCTGGTCGGTCTGGAGGAATTTGAAAATTCCTATCCCAAGGAGCTGTCCGGTGGTATGAAGCAGCGTGTGGCCATCGCTCGTGCCTACGCCAACAACCCCGAGGTTCTGCTGATGGACGAGCCCTTTGGCGCGCTGGACGCACAGACGCGCGCTCAGCTTCAGACCGAATTGCTGAAGACCTGGGAGACCGAGAAAAAGACCTGCTTCTTTATCACGCACGACGTCGATGAAGCCATCCTTCTGGCACAGCGGGTCGTTATCATGTCCGCCCGTCCCGGCCGCATCAAGAGAATCGTGGACATTGATATCCCCTATCCCCGCGATCAGGCCACCAAAAATGATCCGCGGTTCATGGAACTGAAGGCGGAGGTCTGGAACGAAGTCTACCAGGAGTATCTGGAAGTTCGGAAATAGAGCTGTCTGCCGCTTCGGCGGATAAAAATGTAGTAAATTAGGAGGAACTAAAATGAAAAAGCTCACAGCCCTGTTGCTTGCATTCGTCATGGTCCTGTCTTTGGCGGCCTGTGGCGGCGATACCGGCAACAACGCGTCAACCCCCAACAACAGCGATAACGCCAACCAGTCTACAGAAGCCAACAATACCGGCGACACCAGCGAACCCGCTGAGACGGGAACCGACAGCGAGAGCGTCGAGCCCATCACTCTGCGCATCGCCTACATGCCCAACTACGCTTCCCTGTGGGGCGTCCTGTCCGCCATGAACACCGGCGCCTTTGAGGAAGAGGGTATCACCGTCGAGCTGTGGGAGTTCGCAGACGGCCCCTCCGAGATCGCAGCTATGGAAGGCGGCAGCATCGATCTGGCCTATATCGGCAAGGGCGCCCACACCCTGTGCATCCAGGGCCGCGCCCTGGTCTTCGCCCCCAGCTCCGTCCACACCAGCGACAAGATCGTGGTGACCGCTGAGAGCGGCATCGAGTCCATCGAGGACCTGGCCGGCAAGCGGATCGCCTACAACAGCGGCTCCTCCTCCGAGTCCACCCTGCAGAGCGCCCTGTCCCAGGCCGGCCTGACCGAGGATGATGTGGAGCTGTTCGACATGGACGTGTCCTACATG
>DVGP01000229.1 GCA_018712665.1 Candidatus Pelethomonas intestinigallinarum
GCGATTCTGCTCGCAGCCTTTGCGGGGGCTCCGCCCCCGGACCCCGGGTTACTTTTCTCTCGTGGGAAAAGTAGGCAAAAGCACGCATAGGGAAGGGACCCTTTCGATGGGGTCCCTCCCCTATGTACCCCACCCCCACGACGACACAAAGGGGGCAGCGCCCCCTTTGGATTCCCCCGCATACGCAGAGACCTGTTCTGAATTTCTATGGATACTCCCGAAGGTGCGCCCCAAGAACCATGTTTCGATAAGCACCAATAGAAGCATCCATCTCTTTAACAGGGCGGCAGCCGAAGTCTCGTTCATTGCCAGACCACAGATTAGATGTCAAAACCTAATTCAGTGGAAGAGAAGCCCCAAGTTAGATTAAGACCGATTAGGCAAAAAAATCGGGGACCGGGGTGTCCCCGGCGCCTTTTTGGTGACTTTTTCGGCGTCGAAAAAGTCACTCGCCCCGGGGGGCGAAACTCCCCATCCCCGGGGCGTGGGGGCGGGCAGCCCCCACAAAATCCGAACTGCGGGGTTCGGGGGCGCGCAGCCCCCGAGACGCCCCTTGCCCCGGGGGGCGAAACTCCCCATCCCCGGGGCGTGGGGGCGGGCAGCCCCCACAAGATCTGAACGGCTTGCCGCCGCAGGCGGCAAAGAATCCAGCAAAGGAAGAGAGGAGCGACAATGAAGCTATTGAAGAAAAAAGGGGTGGCTATCACCATTATGATCGCCGCGATCCTCCTCTCCTCCTTGTACGGGCTGTCCAAGCGCCCCCAGGTGGAGGTCCCCGAGGGCGGGGAGGCCCTGAACGAGTCCCTCTCCACCGCCGCTTTCGCCCCCTATCTGGTGGATCAGGCCGATGTGCTGTCCTCTTCCCAGGAGGAGACCATCAACCTCTACAACGCCAACTGGGACAGCATGGTGGGGAGCATCCTGTCGGTGGTGACGGTGGACACCGTCACCGGCGATATGGAGGACGCGGCCTACGGCTGGGCGGACTCCCTGGAATTGGGGTCCAATGACGCAATCCTGCTCATGGACGTGGGCAGCGGCGACTACACCGTGGTGGCCAGCGGCGCCTTCTACGACCGCCTGGCGGCCCAGTCCTCCGGCTTTGTGGACAGCGCCATGGCGGAGTACGTAAACGCCGGGGACTACGGCGGGGCCGCCCTGTCCCTCTTCGGCCAGCTCCATGTGCTGATCAGCCAGGAGGCTACATATGCCCCCTCGGCCGGCGGCGTGGCAGTGCTCTCCATCGTTCCCATTGTTGTTCTGCTGGTGGTGCTGGTGGCCATTTTCAGCGCCATGGACTCCATCCGCTACAGCGCCTGGCATGCCCGCTACGGGGCCATGGGGGTCCCGCCGGTGGTGTACCGGCCCATCCTCTGGTGGCACCGGCCCGGCAGCGCCTGGTACCGCCGCCGGAGAAATCCCCCGCCCCCCAGAGGTCCCAGGCCGCCCCGCGGCCCCGGCGGCTTTGGCGGCGGACCTCGTCCTCCCATGGGCGGAGGACATCGACCGCCCAGGAGCGGCAGCTTCGGCGGCGGCCGGGGAGGAAGCTTTGGCGGCGGCCGGGGCGGCAGCTTTGGCGGAGGACGCAGCGGCGGCTTCGGCGGGAGCCGGGGAGGAAGCTTTGGAGGCGGCCGCAGCGGTGGCTTCGGCGGCGGCCGAGGCGGAGGCTTTGGCGGCCGGCGCTGAGCTGCATATCTTTGAGAGAACCTCCGGCATCCCCTGCGGGGTGCCGGGGGTTATGCTGATTGCACAATTTTTGGATAGGGAATGAGAAAAATTACCGCAAAATCACCTGTTGACGGCGGAGGAAATTTATCGTACACTGAGAACAACTCAAAACCTTAGCAAAGGCAGCGAAGAGAAGAGTAGGCGGAGAAAGAAGCCACAGAGAGCCCGGGTGGTGGAAAAGGGCGCGGAGAGCTTCGCCGAACATGGTCTCGGAGCCGCGCACCGACAGCGGAGAGATATCCGCCTAGGCCGCGACGGGAGCGCCCGTTACAGCGCCGGGGTATGCTGGTACCCGCTGAGGCCCACGCCGTGAGGCGCGGGCGAACCAAGGTGGTAACACGGTGCGGTAAGCGTCGTCCTTGATGAGATGTCATCAGGGGCGGCTTTTTTGTTGCTCGGGCCCCGGCCCGGGGCAAAGAGAGGAGCGGAGAGCATGGCGGGAGAGCCGATCATCAAAATCGAACATCTGACCAAGCACTTTGGCGGCGGCCGGGACGAGGTGGCCGCCCTGGAGGACATCAACATCACGATCCATTCGGGGGAGATCTTCGGGGTCATCGGCCTCAGCGGTGCGGGAAAGAGCACCCTGGTCCGGTGCGTCAACCTGCTGGAGCGGCCCACCGCCGGGACGGTGTGGGTGGACGGCCGGGAGATGACCGCCCTCAGCCCCAAGGAGCTGCGGGAGGCCCGGAAGTCCATCGGCATGATCTTCCAGAGCTTCAACCTCCTCATGCAGCGCACGGCCCTGGAGAACGTCTGCTTCCCCCTGGAGCTGGCGGGGGCCCCCCGGAAGGAGGCCGAGGCCCGCGGCCTGGAGCTGCTGGAGCTGGTGGACCTGAAGAGCCGGGCCGGGGCCTATCCCGCCCAGCTCTCCGGGGGACAGAAGCAGCGGGTGGCCATCGCCCGGACCCTGGCCACCAACCCCAAGGTCCTGCTGTGCGACGAGGCCACCTCCGCCCTGGACCCCACCACTACCGCCTCCATCCTGGCCCTTCTGAAGGACCTGAACGAAAAGCTGGGGGTCACGGTGGTGGTCATCACCCATCAGATGAGCGTCATCGAGGAGATCTGCTCCCGGGTGGCCATTCTGGATGGCGGCATCCTGGCGGAACAGGGCAAGGTGGAGGACATCTTCTCCGATCCCCATACCGACGCCGCCCGGCGGCTGGTGTACCCCGGCGGCGTCAGCCTGGAACAGTATCCGGCGGGCACTCACGCCGTCCGCGTGGCCTTCAACGGCGGCACGGCATACCAGCCCCTGATCGCGTCTCTGGCCATTGACCTGGGCGTCAAGGTAAACATCCTGGGAGCCGACACCCGGGAGATCGACGGCAAGGCCTTCGGCACCATGCTGCTGGG
>DVGP01000031.1 GCA_018712665.1 Candidatus Pelethomonas intestinigallinarum
TCCCAGCAGGAGCTGGCGGACCAGCTCCACGTCACCCGGCAGGCGGTGTCCCGGTGGGAGAGGGGGGAGACAACCCCGAATCCGGAGACCTTGAAGCAGCTCTCCGCTCTGCTCCACGTGTCCATCAACACTCTCCTAGGTGTCCCCAGGCAGCTGATATGCCAAAGCTGCGGCATGCCTCTGGAGGACGACATCATGGGCCATGACGCTCTGGGCCTCATCGACCAGCGGTTCTGCAAGTGGTGCTACGACAATGGGGCCTATCTCTCGGAGTGTACTATGGAGGAGATGGCGGAGACCTGCGCTGACATTATGGCCCGGGAGGGGGTGCCCAGGGAGGCCGCCCTGGCCCATATGAACCAAGTCCTGCCCACGCTGGACCGCTGGCGAAGGGATGGATGACACTTAAAATCCAGCCCGGACCGGAAGTAAATTTCCGGTCCGGGCTCTTTTGTAACCATTTGTCACCAGCAAATTGGTTGACAGTGTAGACCTGACTGTGTTAGAATTGGTCTACAAAGTAAACCACAAGGAGGCGGTCATATGGGCGCCGTCCACCTGACCGGCAGCGAGTGGAACGTCCTGTCCTGCCTCTGGGAGCGAAGCCCCCAGACGGTGATGGAGCTGGTGGCGGAATTGAGGGAACAGGTGGGGTGGGCCAAAAGCACCACCATCACCACCCTGCGCCGGATGGAGGAGAAGGGGTTGGTCCGCTGTGAGATCGTTGGCAAGGCGAAGTCCTATACACCCGCTGTGGAACGGGAGGAGGCGGTGGTCTCCGAGACCAGGAGCTTCCTTGACCGGGTGTACCGGGGCAGCGTGGGGCTGATGATGAGCACCATGGCCCGGCGGCAGGAGCTGACGGAGGAGGACCTCCAGGAGCTGCGGGACATTCTCGCTAAGGCGGAGGAGGGGAGGGGACAATGACCGTATCCTGGGCGCTGACCTCCTGCCTACTCATCGCCGTGGTCCTTCTCCTGCGTTTTGCCCTGGGGCGAAACATCAGCGCCCGGCTGCGGTACGCCCTGTGGTTGGTGGTGCTGGTGCGGCTGCTGATCCCGGCGCAGCTCATCACTGTGCCTGCCGCCGCGTTTCCCTCTGCCAGCTGGGAGGAGGTCTCCATAGCCTATCCTGTGTCCGGCGGTACGCCGGTTCTCAATTTTGAAAATCACGAGGTAACCGGAGCGGGTGAGTTGCCCGCTGCTTCCCCAAGCAGCAACGGTACCAGCTGGGAGGCGGGGAGCGCCGGAGCTTTCCCATCTACGGCCGCGCTTCCCCAAATCCTGCTGGGGATCTGGGCGACCGGTTCCTGCGCCGTACTCCTGGCCATTCTATTCTCCAACCTCCGCTTTGCCCGGTGCCTGCGGCGGGTCCGGAGACCGATGGGAAATGCGGAGAGGCGTCTACCGGTGTATCTGGCCGATGGCCTGCCCTCGCCCTGCCTCTTCGGCCTGTTCCGGCCCGCCATCTATCTGACAGAGGATGCAGTCAGGGACGAGGCCGTTCTGCGCCATGTGCTGGTCCATGAGGAGACACACTTCCGCCACGGAGACCATATTTGGAGCGCCCTCCGCGGGGTAGCCCTGGCCCTCCACTGGTGGAACCCGTTGGTGTGGCTGACGGTGGTCCTCAGCCGCCAGGACGGGGAGCTGGCCTGCGACGAGGGGGCCCTCAAGCGCCTGGAGGAGGGGGAGCGGACCGCCTATGGTGAGACGCTGCTGAAGCTGGTCACCGCCAAACCGGGTCCCCGGGATCTGCTGCGTTGCGCCACCACCATGACCGGAGGCAAGCGAAGCCTGCGGGAGCGAATCGGTCGTATTGCCTGTAAAAGAAAAAACCTTGTCAGTTTTTCTGTGGCAGCTCTTGTCCTTGCTGTCCTATGCTGTACCGTGGTCTTCAGCCGGCCTGTGGAGGAGAGCGTGGGAGAAGGGGACGGCGAGAGCTGGCGGACCGCTGAAATCACAGTGGATGACAGCGGCGTTCCCTACCGCCGGAATGCCGGGGAGGAGACATGGACCCGGCTGGGTGGGCCCATCGCGCCGCCCGCAGAGTGGGCGGCACAGGACCTCGCCGGGCGGAACCAGGCGACGGCCCTGGAGTGGGTAAGCAACGGTGAACTTCACGCCCAGTATGTCTCTGCGTCGGATGCCTGGCTGGTGGTCACCTATGGCAGAGGGGTCGCGGCGGCCGACACCTATGTTTACCGCTCGGAGGACGGGGGCGTGACCTGGCGGGAGATGACAAAACCACCAACTTCTTGGCATCTATCCAGCGTTGGATTTATCAGCCCAGACTGCCTGATCGTGGCCTCCCGGCTCTTTGACGGCGCTCCGGTCTTCATCACCCGGGACGGGGGAGAGAACTGGGAGGAGATCCCCCTGCCGGAGGGGGCCTACCAGGCGGAGAGCGTCGCCTATGACGGAGAGGCGATTACCATCGCTGTGTCCGCGTCCGTCAGCTTTGCGGAATGGGATCCGGGCTGGACCATACGATCCTCAGATTTGGGGGAGACTTGGATCACGGAGAAAGTTTCCGCACCGACAGTTGTTGAGCTGCCAGAATATCCAGATTCCTCAAAAGAAAACGCAGAGAGCCCACGTGGTCTTTCTGAATCGCTTCTGGCGATTCAGCCGGAAAATGTTACCCGCTGTGATCCGCCTATAAATATAACGTCTGATTCGTTGGTAAA
>DVGP01000230.1 GCA_018712665.1 Candidatus Pelethomonas intestinigallinarum
ACCATCTCTTTTCTCTCTTCTCTTCTTTTCGATCTTTTGACCAACGATCCAGCAAAGCGAGGAGGCGTGATCCATGCTGGAGTATCTCGCCCAGAATTTCGGTTATATCCTGGTGGCGGGCGTCCTGCTCCTGATCGTCGCCGCGATCATCCTGCGGATGGTGCGGAACCGGCGGGCGGGAAAAGGCGGCTGCGGCCATGGCTGCGCGGGCTGCGCCCACGCCGCCTTCTGCCACCCGGAGGCCCACCGGGAGCCGGACAAGTCCGCCGCCGGTCCCGGCGCCCGCACAGGCGGCGAATGACCCTGTGTCCCATCGCTTCTCCTGCGATTTGACAGCCATGAATTGTTCCCAAACAGGGAAAAGCCCCGGAGTGACCCTCCGGGGCTTTTCTCGTCCCGCCGCCGTGGGGGCAAACAGCCCTTCTACGCTTTCGCTTTCCGCCGCGCGGCGGCAAAATAAAATATTATTTAAAATAGTATTTCAGAAGTTTCCCTGCGAAACCCATGCAAATATGCTGAATAAAAAGGAAAATTTCTCTTTACAATAAGGAAAGCCTGTGCTATAGTGAATCGGTACGGCGCGTCAAGTGCCGAAGATCGTTCCCATGGCCTCGCCGGCGGCGACACCTGCCCCGGCCGCGGCATGCGGAGAATTTTATGAAAGGTGGATCATTTCCCATGATGCAGAAAGCGCAGAAGACCTCCATCATCGAGGCCAACCGCACCCACGAGACCGACACCGGCTCCCCGGAGGTTCAGGTCGCCATCCTCACCGAGCGGATCAATCAGCTCACCGAGCACCTGAAGGAGCACACCCACGACAACCACAGCCGCCGGGGCCTGTACAAGATGATCGGTAAGCGCCGCAGCCTCCTGGACTACCTGGCCCGGAAGGACATCGATCGTTACCGCGCCCTCATCTCCAAGCTGGGCATCCGTAAGTAAGTGAACAGCGCGGGGAGGAGGGCCACGAGCCCTCTCCCCGCGTTTTCATCGTCCCCCCTTCCCCGCGCATCCCCCGCGCCGGGAGCCGGTTTCCTTTTTAGCAGTTGATCTTGCCGCCGGGCCGCGGCCGCGCGGCGGTGAGATCAAGTGCTAAAAGGCGGCTCCCAGCCTACAAAAATTTTTGAGAAAAGGAGCACGCCATGTCTACCATCATCACCAAGAAGCAGTTCCCCAACTACCGCAAGTACACCATGGACCTGGCCGGCCGCCCCCTGTCGCTGGAGGTGGGCAAGCTGGCGGAGCTGGCCAACGCCGCCGTGCTGGTCACCTACGGGGAGACCACCGTGCTGGTCACCGCCACCGCCGCCCCCCGGCCCCGGGACGGCATCGACTTCTTCCCCCTGAGCGTGGACTTTGAGGAGAAGATGTACGCCGTGGGCCGCATCCCCGGCTCCTTCATGCGCCGTGAGGGCCGCCCCGGCGAGAAGGGCATCCTCACCAGCCGGGTCATCGACCGTCCCATCCGCCCCCTGTTCCCCGGCGACTTCCGCAACGACGTGGCCATTATGGCCACGGTCATGAGCGTGGACCGGGACTGCTCCCCTGAGATCGCCGCCCTCATCGGCACCTCCGCCGCCCTGGCCATCTCCGACATCCCCTGGAACGGCCCTGTGGGCGCGGTGAAGATGGGCCTGGTGGACGGCAAGCTGGTGGTCAACCCCGACGAGGAGCAGGCCAAGGTCTCCGATATGGACGTCACCGTTGTCTCCACCGCCAAGAAGGTGGTCATGATCGAGGCCGGCGCCAACGAGGTGGACAACGACACCATGTTCAAGGCCATCCAGATGGCCCACGAGGAGAACCAGAAGCAGGTGGCCCTCATCAACCAGATGGTGGCCGAGATCGGCAAGCCCAAGTTCGACTACCCCCACGCCGACTTCAACCAGGAGCTCTTCGACGACATCGTGGCCAACTTCATGGACGAGGCCAAGGCCGCCATGGACACCGACGACAAGAACGTCCGTGAGGCCCGGTGGAACGCCATGATCGACAAGTGGCACGAGAAGTACCTGGAGCAGTACCCCGACATGGACAAGTACCTGGAGGAGTTCACCTACAAGTTCCAGAAGAAGATCGTCAAGGCCTGGCTCCTGGAGGGCCACCGGGTGGACGGCCGCGCCAAAAACGAGATCCGGCCCCTGGCCGCCGAGGTGGGCGTGCTGCCCCGGGTCCACGGCTCCGGCCTCTTCACCCGCGGTCAGACCCAGGTCCTCTCCGTGTGCACCCTGGACACCCTCTCCGCCGCCCAGAAGCTGGACACCATCTGGCCTGAGGAGACCAAGCGCTACATGCACCATTACAACTTCCCCGGCTACTCCGTGGGCGAGGCCAAGCCCTCCCGCAGCCCCGGCCGCCGGGAGATCGGCCACGGTGCCCTGGCGGAGCGGGCCCTGCTGCCCGTCCTCCCCGACGTGGACGAGTTCCCCTACGCCATCCGGGTGGTCTCCGAGGTTCTCTCCTCCAACGGCTCCACCTCCCAGGGCTCCATCTGCGGCTCCACCCTGGCCCTCATGGACGCTGGCGTGCCCATCAAGGCCCCTGTGGCCGGCATCTCCTGCGGCCTGATCCAGGACGACGACGGCTCCTTCACCACCTTCATCGACATCCAGGGCGTGGAGGACTTCCACGGCGAGATGGACTTCAAGGTGGGCGGCACCAAGAAGGGCATCACCGCCATCCAGATGGACCTGAAGAACGACGGCCTGACCATGGAGATCATCAAGAACGCCCTGGACATCACCTACGACGCCCGGTGCGAGATCCTGGACCAGATCATGCTGCCCTGCATCGCCGAGCCCCGGCCTGAGGTCAGCAAGTGGGCCCCCAAGATGATCACCATGCACATCGACCCCGACAACATTCGGGACGTCATCGGCAAGGGCGGCTCCGTGATCCAGAAGATCGTGGCCGACACCGGCGCCAAGATCGACATCGACGACGACGGCACCATCCATATCGCCTCCGCCGACGCTGCCTCCTGCGACGCCGCCAAGGCCGCCATCGACGCCATCGTCTTTGTCCCCGAGGTGGGCCAGCTGTACTACGGCCGTGTTGTCCGGCTGATGCAGTTCGGCGCCTTCGTGGAGTTGGCCCCCGGCAAGGACGGCCTGGTCCACATCTCCAAGCTGGCCAACAAGCGTGTGGAGAAGGTGGAGGACGTGTGCAAGATCGGCGACATGATGTGGGTCAAGGTCACCGAGATCGACGAGAAGGGACGGGTCAACCTCTCCCACAAGGACGCCGTGAAGGAAATCGAGGCCAAGAAGGCCGCTGGCGAGCCCATCAAGT
>DVGP01000231.1 GCA_018712665.1 Candidatus Pelethomonas intestinigallinarum
TGATCAGCAGAAATAGCAGTTGGACCTATGTGGACGGCTACATAGACGAAGGCCTGTCTGCAGCTACTACAAAGAAACGTGAGAACTTTCATCGCATGATCGAGGATGGAAAAGCGGGGCGGTTTGACCTGATCATTACGAAGGAGATTACCCGATTTGCCCGGAACACCCTGGATTCTATTCAGTACACCCGTGAACTGCTCAATGCCGGGGTAGGCGTATTTTTCCAGAACGACAACATTAACACGCTGGATGAGGACAGTGAACTGCGGCTGACCATCATGTCGGGCATTGCCCAGGACGAATTACGTAAGCTGTCCAGCCGGGTGAAATTTGGCCACGCCCAGGCAATCAAGAAAAATGTAGTGCTGGGGAACAGCCGGATCTTCGGCTATGTGAAGGACGGCGGGCGGCTGGTGATCGATGAGGACGAGGCTCCCATGGTTCGAGAGCTGTTCGATCTATACGCCTCAGGCCAGTATTCCATGAAGCAGATCGAAACTCTGTTTTGGGAAAAAGGCTATCGAAATCACAACGGGAAGAAGATCGCCCATACGACCATGTCCGGTATGATCTCCAATCCTAAGTACAAGGGGTACTATGTGGGCAACAAGGTCAAGGTCATTGATCTGTTCACCAAAAAGCAGAAGTTTTTACCCCCCGAGGAATGGGTCATGTTCAAGGACGAAACCGGGGAAATCGTTCCGGCCATTGTGGACGAGGCGCTGTGGGAACAGGCCAACAGGGTCCTGAAGAAGCGGAGTGAGGATGTCAAGGGCCGGCAGGGAGTCTGCAACCACGCCAATCTCCTGACCGGCAAGCTGTTCTGCACAGACTGCGGCACTGCTTACTATCGCCGGGAATCAGTGGATAGGCAGGGCCGCAAAAACAGCAAGTGGGTCTGCTCCGGAAAGATCAAGAACGGGGCGGATGCCTGCGCTTCATTCCCCATCTACGAGGAGGAAATAAAGCCCCTGCTTTTTGAAGTGTTCAGTGAAACAGAGGCTGACGCCGAGGCACTGATTGAGGAGTATATCGAGATGTATAAGTCCCTGGCAGACGGTGGGGATACCGCGAAGCAGATCGCCGCCCTGCGTGACCAGGCAGACCTGGCGCACAAAAAGAAAAGCAAGCTGCTGGGCTACAACGCCGCCGGGCAGCTCTCCGATAGGGACTTTCTCTCCATGAACAAAGAGTGCGATAAGGAGATCAGCGAGGCTGAACGGCAGATTTACGAGCTGGAACAGCAGCAGCTTTCCAGAGATGAATTTCGGAAACACATCGACACCATCCGCCGTGTTCTGCACGATGCCAGGCGGGATGCCGCGCAGGGAATCATCAACAAGGACTTTGTGGATCAGTATATTGACAAGATTTTTGTTACTCCAGAAGCAGACGGCTCCATGCGGCTGCAAATCAAGATCTTTACCGGAGAGACCACAGACAAGTATCTCCAGAATCTCAGACGTCGTACGGGACACACGTTCAAGAAGATGATCGAGTCCTACGAGAAGGGCCTGTAAGGCGCTGTGGGACAAGGAGGGGACCGGCCGCACCGGCCCCCTCCCTCTATATTTCCCGGGAGCCTGCCCCCTCGTCACGCCTGATTTTGACACCTGAAAAATCCGCCGGAGCTCTTTCCATCCGCCCTGCCCTGTGCTATACTGAATAGGAAATTTCACGCTGTGTACGTCCGTTTTCAGCGGGCGGGGAGGTCCTATGGTCACATATGAAGCCCTGCGGCGGGACGCCGCCGTCAACACCTACATCACCCGGGCCGACGAGTCCCTGTCCGCCCTGGGGTTCACCGAGCACAGCTTCCCCCACGTCTGCCGGGTGGCGGAGGTGGCGGGGCAGGTGCTGAAGGCCCTGGGCTACGACAGCCATCAGATCGAGCTGGCCAAGATCGCCGCCTACCTCCACGACATCGGCAATCTTGTCAACCGGGTGGACCACTCCCAGAGCGGGGCGGTGATGGCCTTCCGCATCCTGGACCACATGGACATGGACGCCGCTGACGTGGCCACGGTGGTCTCCGCCATCGGCAACCACGACGAGGGCACCGGCGTGCCGGTGAACGCGGTGGCGGCGGCCCTGATCCTGGCGGACAAGTCCGACGTCCGCCGCAACCGCGTCCGCAACCGGGACATCGCCACCTTCGACATCCACGACCGGGTCAACTACTCCGTGGAGCGCAGCGAGCTGCGGATTCTGCCGGAGGAGAAGGTGGCCCGGCTGGAGCTCACCGTGGACACCCACTTCAGCTCTGTCATGGATTTCTTCGAGATCTTTCTCAAACGGATGCTCCTCTGCCGCAGGGCGGCGGAGCGGCTGGGCGTCACCTTCCAGCTGACCATCAACGGCCAGCAGGTGGTCTGAGGAGGGCCGCCATGGGAAACTGGCGCGGGCATCTGAGGACCATCACCGCCCACAAGCTGCGGGTGATGAAGTACTGCTTCCGGGTGGGGCTGTACCGCCAGGGGCTGCTCCACGACCTGAGCAAGTACGGCCCCACGGAGTTCCGGATCGGGGTCAAATACTACCAGGGGGACCGGAGCCCCAACGAGATCGAACGGCTGGAGACGGGCCGGTCCACCGCCTGGCTCCACCACAAGGGCCGGAACAAGCACCACCTGGAGTACTGGATCGACTACTCCCCCACGGGGGACCACCGGATGTGCGGCATGGAGATGCCGGTGAACTACGTGGTGGAGATGTTCTGCGACCGGATCGCGGCCTGCCAGATCTACCAGGGGGAGAAGTACACCGACGCCTCCCCCTGGGAGTACTACGACCGGTCCCGGGACCACTACCTGATCCACCCCAACACCGCCGCCCTGCTGGAGAAGCTGCTCCTCATGCTGCGGGACGAGGGGGAGGCGCGGATTCTGGCCTACATCCGCCGGGAGTTGGTGGGCCGGGGCGGGGCCTCATCTTGACAATGGGGCCCAGTGTAGGCTAAGATACAGTCAAATGAGGCAGAAGGAGGACAGCGGCCAATGAGGCAGTGTATGGACGCGGACAATCTCCACCGCAGGCTGAAAAAGATCATCGGACAGGTTCAGGCCATTGACCGGATGGTGGACGAGGACGTGCCCTGCGAGGACGTTTTGGCCCAGATCAACGCCGCCAAGTCCGCCCTCCACCGGGTGGGACAGGTGGTGCTGGAGGGCCATATCAAGCACTGCGTCCGGGACGGCATCGAGCACGGGGACGCGGACAAGACCATCGAGAGCTTCACCAAGGCGGTGGAGCGCTTCGCCAACATGACGTGATCCACTCGCCCACAACGTATGGATCGTTTGATTGAGCCGGCTCCCCTGGGGAGCCGGCGTTTTTCTTCCCGCTGATGCTCTTGACACGAGCGGCCCCACATGGTATATAATACTTATACCCCTATAGGTATTAGGAGGGAGAACTATGAAGAAACTGACGGACAAGATTGAGGCGTTCCTGGAGTGGGGCGGCACCCGGCGGGAGGTGGTCCTGCTGGTGATCTCCGGGGCCGCCCTGCTGGCGAGCATTTTTGAGCTGGCGCCCCTGCCCTTTGATCCGGCGTGGGTGGCCATCGTACTGTGCGGCGTGCCCATCATCCTGGAGGCCTTCGTGGGGCTGGTCACCGCTTTCGACATCAAGGCCGACGTGCTGGTGTCCCTGGCCCTCATCGCCTCGGTGGCCATCGGGGAGGACTTCGCCGCCGGGGAGGTGGCTTTCATCATGCAGCTGGGCGCCCTGCTGGAGGACCTGACCGTGGCCCGGGCCCGGGCGGGGATCGAGCGGCTGGTCCACCTGACGCCCCAGACCGCCCGGGTCCTCCGGGACGGGAAGGAGGTCGTGGTTCCCGCCCAGGAGGTCGCGGTGGGGGAGCTGCTGCGGGTGCTGCCGGGGGAGACCATCCCGGTGGACGGAGTGCTGGTCTCCGGCCAGACCTCGGTGAACCAGGCGGTGATGACCGGGGAGTCCCTGCCGGTGGATAAAACCGTGGGGGACGAGGTCTCCAGCGGTACCGTCAACCAGTTCGGAGCCTTTGAGATGCGGGCTACCAAGGTGGGGGAGGACAGCTCTATCCAGCGGATGATCCGGCTGGTCCAGTCCGCCGATGCGGGGAAAGCCAAGATCGTGGGGCTGGCGGACCGGTGGGCTACCTGGATCGTGGTGATCGCCCTCACTGCCGCCGTCCTCACCTGGCTCGTCACCGGCCTGGTGATCCGGGCGGTGACCATCCTGGTGGTGTTCTGCCCCTGCGCCCTGGTGCTGGCCACCCCAACGGCCATCATGGCCGCCATCGGCAACGCCACCAAGCATGGCTTCCTGGTCCGGGAGGGGGACGCCCTGGAGCGGCTGTCCGCTGTGTCCCACGTGGCCTTTGACAAGACCGGCACCCTCACCTACGGCAGACCACAGGTGGCGGCGGTGGAGTCCTTCCTGCCGGCGTATCCGGAGGAGGCGCTCTACACCCTCTGTGCCGCGGCGGAGCAGCTCTCCGAGCACCCCCTGGGGAGGGCGGTGGTCCGCTCTCACGGCCAGGCGTCGGGCGCGCCCCTCCCGCCGGCGGAGGACTTTCAGATGATCCCCGGCCAGGGGGTGTCCGCTGCCATAGAGGGGAAGCGGGTCCTGGCGGGGAATGAGAAGCTGCTGCTGGCGGAGGGCGTGGCTCTCTCCGGTGAGCTGCGCCGGGCGGCGGCGAACCACCTGGACCGGGGCTGCACGGTGGTGTATGTGGCGGTGGACGGCGCGGCGGCGGGGCTGGTGGTCCTCTCAGACACCCTCCGGGAGGAGAGCGCCGCCATGGTGGAGAAGCTGGAGGGTCTGGGGGTGACCCCGGTGCTCCTCACCGGGGATCACGAGAGCGCCGCCTCGGCCATGGCCCACCGGCTGGGGATCGGGGAGGTCCACGCCGGGTGTCTGCCGGAGGATAAGCTGAAGTGGATCGCCGACCGGCAGGCCCGGGGCCAGGCGGTGTGCATGATCGGCGACGGAGTCAACGACGCCCCGGCCCTGAAGCGGGCGGACGTGGGCATCGCCATGGGCGGTGTGGGCAGCGACATCGCCGTGGACGCGGCGGACATCGCCCTGGTGGACGACGAGGTGAAGGAGCTGCCCCACCTGCTGGCCCTGTCCAGGCGGATGATGACCACCATCAAGGGCAACCTGATCTTCTCCATGGGCCTGAACTTCCTGGCTATCATCTTGGCCATCATCGGCACCCTGAACCCGGTGGTGGGGGCCCTGGTCCACAACGCCGGCTCTGTGCTGGTGATCATCAACTCCGCCTTCCTGCTGACGTGGCGGGGGAAGGAGTAAGTCCGGGAGATTTACAGCAAAAGCCAGTGGGCGCTTCAGCGCCCACTGGCTTTTTGTCGTTCAAATTTGATGTTACCGCAGCACAGCGCCCAGCTCGCTCTCCAGAGCGGCCAGGATGTCCCGGACCTCCTCGTCGGCCTGGGCGGCGGTGATGGTGCCCTCGTCGGAGCGGAGCACCAGGTTGAAGGCCACGGACTTCTTGTCCTCGGGGATGCCCTGGCCCTGGTAGATGTCGAAGAGGGATACCTCCCGCAGGAGCTTCCCGCCGGCCCTGGTGATGCACTTCTCCAGCGTGCCCACGGTCACATCCCTGCAGCAGACCACGGCGATGTCCCGGGTGACGGCGGGGAACCTGGGCAGGGGTGTATAGAGCGGGTCGGGACCCTTGGCGTTCATCAGCTCGTCGAAGCTGAGCTCCGCGCAGTACAGCTCACCGTCCACGCCGTAGTTCCGGACCACCAGGGGGTGGATCTGGCCGAAAACGCCGATGCAGTCGCTGCCGCTCCACACGGTGGCGCACCGGCCGGGGTGGTAGGAGGCGTCGGAGGGCGCGCCGCTGGGGCCCTCAAAGTGGACGTCCTTGGCCCGGATGTCCTTCAAAATGGCCTCGATGGCGCCCTTCATGGCGTAGAAGTCCATGTCCTCGCCGTAGGCCCCCAGGGTCAGGACCTTGGTCTCGCTGGCCAGGCCGTCCTCACCGCCGGACAGGTAGATCCGCCCCACCTCGTAGAGCCTGGCGGATTTGTTGCGGTAGTTCCAGTTCCGGGTCAGGATCTCCAGCATGGAGGGCAGGGTGGTGGTGCGCATGATGGAGGTGTCCTCCCCCAGGGGGTTGAGGATCTTGAAGCTCTTCCGGGCGGCGTAATCCTCCGGCCAGAGGATCTTGTCGTAGTAGGTGGGAGAGATGAAGGAGTAGGTGATGATCTCGCTGTAGCCGCAGGCCCGGCACAGCTCGCCCAGCCGGTTCTCCAGCTTCTGCTCCGGAGTGAAGCTGCCCAGGGTGGTCTGGCCCCGCATGAGGGTGGTGGGGATCTTGTTGTAGCCGTAGAACCGGGCCACCTCCTCCGCCAGATCGGCGATGCCCTCCACGTCGCCCCGCCAGGAGGGGACGATCACGTCGGCGGGGCCGTTGGGGAAGTCCTTCTTCTCGGTGACGATATTCACCCGCTCCAGATACTGGTACATGTCCACCGGGGAAATGTCGGTGCCCAGCAGGGCGTTGACCCGCTCCGGGTCCATGCGGAT
>DVGP01000232.1 GCA_018712665.1 Candidatus Pelethomonas intestinigallinarum
ATAGGAGTCTCTCCTTGCGCGGTCGATCCGCGGAACTTTCTGTGCCGTCCGGCCCCGGCGTGGCAGGGCCGGGCGTACAGGAAATAGTGTAACGCATTCCGGCAAAAATAGCAACTACCGGTGCCGCATCATTTTTCCCGGTTCTCCGCCCCGTTCTCCCGATAAGAACAGCCCTCCCGGGGCCGGGAGGGCTGAGACTATCGAAAAAGGCTGACGCCTTTTCCGCCAAAGGGGATTCGCTGCGCTCTGCGCCTCGGTCCCTGGCGGTCCCTGCGACGCTCGCTCCGCGCGAGAAACCATTGCGTCAGGAGATCCGGTAGATCCCGGCGGAGGCCGGGGCAGCCGTCACCGCTCCCGCCGCCTGAACGGCAGGAGCGCCCAGGCAGAACACCGCCTCCCCCAGAGCGCCGTTCCAGGGGAAAGAGGCCGTCTGGCTCCGGGGGTTGACCACCACCAGCAGCCGTTCCCCCTCGCACTCCCGCTCATAGGCCAGGGGGACGCCGGGGGCTCCGTCACCGACGAAACGGATGCCGGAGCGGTTCTGAAGGGCGGGGTGCTCCCGCCGCAGGGCCAGCAAGCCCTTCACATAGCTGTAAAGGGAATCCGCCTTCCCCTGCTGGTCCTGGACCGTGGGGCGGTCCGGCGCCGGGTCCAGGGGGATATACAGCTCACTGGCCGGGGCGGCGCTGAAGCCCGCGTTGACGCCCCCGTCCCACTGCATGGGGGTCCGGGCGCCGGTGCGGCTGTAGCCCCCCTCCACGCTGGTGAGGCCCTCCACCTGGCGCATGCCGATCTCGTCGCCGTAGTAGACAAAGGGCGCGCCGGGCATGGTGAGCAGGAAGGTAAAGGCCAGCTTCAGCTGCTCCCCCTCCACATACTTGGCCAGCCGGTCCATGTCGTGGTTGCCGGAGGGGAGGCAGATCAGGCCGTCCCCGCCCGCCTTTTCGCAGGTCTCCAGATACTTCTCCACGAAGGCGGAGGCGTCCCCCTGCCCACGGTCGGAGAAAAACGGCTCCTCGCAGCGGAAGAGGTCGTTGTAGTGGGAGGGGCCGAAGTGGAGCAGGAAGTCCATGTGAAAGCCCCCGGGCAGGGACTTGTCCGGTTCCCCCCACTCGGAGATGATGGCGGCCTCAGGGAACTCCTCGTCCAGGAAGGCCCGGACCTTCCGCCACAGGGCCATGGTGCCCTTGCCCTCCGGGTCGTTCTTCACCAGGCTCCCGGCCATGTCCACCCGGAAGCCGTCGCAGCCCAGCCCCAGCCAGAAGCGCATCACATTCTTCATCTCCTCCAGGGTGGCCCGGGGCCCCTCGTCCTCCGGGGACTGCTGCCAGGAGCGGGTGCGCTCATAGTAGCCGTAGTTCAGGGCGGGCTGGGTGGAGAAAAAGTTCACGGCGCAGGAGCCGTCCCGCTGGGAGATCCCCCGCAGGCAGGGCATGTTTTCCGTCCACTCCCAGGCGCTGTCCGTCCAGATGTAGCGGTCGGAATACTCATTCCGCTCAGGCCGCATGGACGCCTTGAACCAGGGGTGCTCCACAGAGGTGTGCCCGGGCACCAGGTCCAGCAGCACATGGAGCCCCCGGCTGTGGGCCTCCTGAAACAGGCGCTTGAGATCCTCGTTGGTTCCGTAGCGGGGTGCGGTGTGGTAGTAGTCCGCCACGTCGTAGCCGGCGTCAGAAAAGGGGGAAACAAAGCAGGGGTTGAGCCAGATGGCGTTGCAGCCCAAATCTTTGATGTAGTCAAGCTTGTTGATGATCCCCTGAAAATCGCCGATTCCATCGGCATTGGTGTCCAGGAAGGTCTGGGGATAGATCTCATAGAATACCGCGTGGTCCAGCCATTTGGGCATAGGGCACCGTCCTTTCGTGCTGTTATGCCCCCATGATACCATCCCGCCCAGGCACCGTCAACTCCTGTTTGGCGGCGGCTGAACACACCTTGCCTCCATCTGTAAACCTTCTGTGAACACCGCTGTTTTTTCAGGTTCATTTCAGCTTTCAGCGGTAGACTGTCCGCGAAAGGAGGGGTCGGCCACGCGGTCCCGGGCCGCTGGCTCCGTCGCCTTTCTTTGGAAACAGATTGGAGGTAATACTTATGAAACAACAAATGAAGAAAATACGGTTTCTTGCGCTGGCCCTGGCGGCCGTCCTGTGCGTAGGCGCTCTGGCGGGCTGCACATCCAACAGCAGCGACGACGACAGCTCCGGCACCACCAACGACACCACCGCCAATGACACCACCAACGACACCACCGACAGCAGCACCGCCGATGACACGGCGGACGACAGCACCGCCGATGACAGCACAGTGGATGACACGGCGGACGACACCACCGCCGACGATACGGCGGACGACAGCACCGCTGATGACACCACGGCGGACGGCGCTGCCGGCAACGAGACGACCAATGCGTAATCATTAGATTTTCTGCTTCTTTTTGATTCCTCTCTTTTCCCTCTCTCAAAGGCTTGGGGAGGCGGGCATCTGCCCGCCTCCCCAAGTCCTTTTTCGCTTTCATGGACCTGTCAGCTTTTCCAGCAGCGCCACGTTCCCCGCCAGCCGTCCATTGCCCGGCTCCAGGGCCAGGGCCGCCCGGGCGGCGTCCAGAGCC
>DVGP01000233.1 GCA_018712665.1 Candidatus Pelethomonas intestinigallinarum
CATATGTATTGTAGGCGGAGACATAGTTGTCGTAGGCGTTGGACACGGAGCTCTCCGCGTTGAGGATGGAGCTGTTGAGCCCGGCGTCCAGGGCTGCCTTGTACTGCTCATAGTTGTGCTCCGCGGCGGCAATGGCGGCGGAGGAGGCGCTGTTGGATGCGCTCAGGGCGGCCTCCTGGCTCTCGATCTGGTCCAGGATCACCCCGTCGTCCAGCTTGGCCATGAGCTGACCTGCCTCCACGTAGTCCCCCACCTCCACCAGGACCTCCTGGACGGCGTAGGACTGGGTGGAGTAGACCAGGACGCTCTGCGCGCTCTCCACGGTGCCGGTGGCGCTGACGGTGCGCCGCAGGTCCGTGGAGCTGAGGGTCATGACGTCCAGAGGGGACACCGTGTTCTCTCCGCCGCCGGCGCCCAGCCGGGGCAGAAACGCCGCCGCCAGAACCGCCAGAACCACGACAACCGCCGCGAGCTTCCTCCCTCTGTGCCTGCCGGAGGCGGTATCCTCCGTGTTTTTCCTGCGGAACAGCGCGGCGGCCCGCTCCCGGAGGGTGCGGGGATTTCCGGTCTCTTGCATGGGAATGCGATCTCCTTTCACTTGGGGCGGGAGGCGGCTCCGCGGAACATCGGCCCCCCCGTTTTGTTCGTTTGCGTACAATATGATACCCGATTGCCTGTGGAAGAGAAAGACGGAAAAATGGACATTTTATGAATTTTTTGTTAAGATTTCCTCTGTTTTCCCGTGTGACAGACCCTTGGATGGAGAAAGCCCCCCTTCCCCCTTGCCACAGCGGGAGAAATGGGGTAAACTAGCAGTGATCTGCCCGCCCCGGCGGTCCGGAGCCGGACCGTGGGAGGGGCGCCCCACCCTAAAATCTGAAAAGGAGACGACACCATGGGATTTTCCGGTACAGACGCCGGCGGCTTCCACTGGGAGGGCTTCAACAGCGGCGCACCCTCCCAGCGAAACAGAGCGCCCCGGCAGAAGAAACCCCGCCGGGCCATCGGCACCCCCTTCACCCGGGTGCTCATCAACCTGGGCGTCACTCTGGCGGTGGCCCTGGTCTATTTCTACGCGGAGCTGCCGCCGATCAACTTGAAATCTCCCGATTTCTATGTCTTTGCCCTGGTGCTGTGCGCGGTGTACTGCGGCTGCGCCCTGCTGACCTCCGGGTTCCAGGCCCAGGGGGCGAAGGAATACTTCACCTTTTTGAAAAAGCAGTGCGCCATCCCCTTCTTCCTGGCCCTGGCCCTGCTGGTCACGGCCCTGGTGGGGTCCATCGCCGGCAGCGTGATCCTCCGGGCGGGGGCCTACGCGGAGCTGCTGCCCTTTGAGACCGGGGACTTCACCAGCGATGTGGCGGAGATCTCCTACGACCAGATCCCCATGCTGGACCGGGACAGCGCCGAGCGGCTGGGGGACCGGAAGCTGGGGGAGCTCAGCGACATGGTCAGCCAGTTTGAGGTGATGGACGACTACACCCAGATCAACTACCAGGGCCGCCCCGTGCGCATCGCCACGCTGATGTACGCCGATGTGATCAAGTGGATGACCAACCGCTCCGAAGGCCTGCCCGCCTACCTGCTCATCGACATGGTGGACCAGAGCGTGGAGCTGGTGCGGCTGGAGGAGGGCATCAAGTACACCACCGCCGAGCACTTCGGCCGGAACCTCTACCGCCATCTGCGCTTTTCCTACCCCACCTACATGTTCGACCAGCCGGTGATGGAGATCAATGAGGAGGGCGTGCCCTACTGGATCTGCCCCCGGGTCGTCAAGACCATCGGCCTCTTCGGCGGCACGGACATCCAGGGGGCGGTGCTGGTCAACGCCATCACCGGGGAGAGCGAGTACATGGAGGAGGTCCCCTCCTGGGTGGACAACCTCTACAACGCCGAGCTCATCATGGAGCAGTACGACTACTACGGCATGTACCACAACGGCTTCCTCAACTCCATCTTCGGCCAGCGGGATGTGACCATCACCACCGAGGGCTACAACTATATTGCCATGGGGGACGACGTATACGTCTATACCGGCGTCACCTCCACCGGCGGGGACCAGTCCAACGTGGGCTTCATCCTCACCAACCAGCGGACCAAGGAGACCAAGTTCTACTCCTGCGCCGGGGCCACGGAGTACTCCGCCATGGACAGCGCCCAGGGCGAGCTCCAGAACCTGCGGTACACCGCCACCTTCCCCCTGCTGCTGAACGTGGAGGGCCAGCCCACCTACTTCATGGCCATGAAGGACGCGGCCCAGCTGGTGAAGATGTACGCCATGGTCAACGTCCAGCAGTACCAGATCGTGGCCACCGGGGAGACGGTGGCGGAGTGCGAGCGGAACTATACCGAGCTGCTGGCCCAGAACGGCATTCTCACCGGGGACCAGACCCTCTCCGGCACAGAGACGGCCCAGGGGGCGGTCGCCGATATCCGCTCCGCCGTTCAGGGCGGCAACAGCGTCTACTATATCCAGCTCATCGGGGATGAGACCTACTACGCCATCACCGCGGCGGAGGCGCCTCTGGCGGTGATCCTCAGCACCGGGGACCAGGTGTCCATCACCTACCAGCCCGGGGAGGGCCCCATCCTCACGGCGGTGACCCTGGAGCTGCGATAGGAGATCGCACCGGAAAATACAGGTCCGGGGGCGGCTTTTGCCGCCCCCGGACCATGCTGACAGGAGGAACAGACATACATATGGATCAGAAGCAAGGCATTTTATACGGCGTGGGGGTGGGCCCCGGGGACCCGGAGCTGCTGACGGTAAAGGCCGTCCGGGTCATTCGGGAGGCGGACGTGGTCGCCGCCCCCAACACCGGCACCAGCCGGGCGGCCCTGGACATCGTTCAGGACTATATCGCGGGCAAGCCCATCCTGGACTGTCCCTCTCCCATGCACAGGGACCGGGCGGCGGCCAAGGCCGCCTACGCCAGGACGGCGGAGGACATCTGCGCCCTGCTGGAGCGGGGAAAGACCGTGGCCATGCTGACCCTGGGGGACCCCACGGTATACTCCACCTACATGTACGTCCACCGGCTGGTGGAGGAAAAGGGCTATGAGGCCCGGGTCATCCCCGGGGTACCCTCCTTCTGCGCGGCGGCGGCTGCCCTGGGGACGCCCCTGTGCGAGGGGAAGGAGCGGCTGCTCATCATCCCGGCGGGCTACGAGGGCCTGGAGGAGAGCCTGGACGTAGAGGCCAACAAGGTGCTGATGAAGGCCGGCCGGTCCATCACCGAGCTCCAGGACCTCCTCCGCCGCCGGGGGGAGCTGGACCGGGCCTCCCTGGCCGCCAACTGCGGCATGGAGGGGGAGACCCTCTACCCCCATTTCGCCGACATGGACGACCCCACGGGGTACTTCTCCATCGTCATCGTCCGGGACAAGGACTGAACTAAAACAGCAGCGGGGAGACTGTCGAAAAAGGCTGACGCCTTTTCCGCCAAAGGAATTTCGCTGCGCTCCGCGCCTCGGTCGTCCGCCCATGGCGAACGATTCGACGCTCGCTTCGCGCAAAGTGTTTTTCCGACGTACACGCCGCCGGAAAAACAACTTCATTTCCTTCCGCCGCCTGCGGGCGGCGGAACTCTGCGAGGCTTTTTCAACACGCTGGCAACGGGGCCCACGCCGATTCAATGGCGTGGACCCCGCTGCGTGTTCTGACCGTTTTTAAAATCACTCCGCCAGCTCCCGGACGGCCTCCACCGCCCGGTCCACCTCCTCCGGAGTGTTGTACCAGGAGAAGCTGAAGCGGACGGCCCCCTGGTCCTGGGTGCCCAGGGCCCGGTGCATCCGGGGGGCGCAGTGGGCGCCGGGGCGGGTGGCGATGCCGTAGGTCTCGCTGAGCTCGTCGGAAACGACGGAGGAGTCGTAGTCCTTAATATTCAGAGCCACCACGGCGGACCGGGGCGCAGTAAAGTCCCCGTAGACCGTGATGCCGGGGACGGAACGGACACCCTCGTAGAACCGCTCCATCAAAGCCAGCTCATGGGCCTCAATGGCCTCCACCCCGGTCTCCAGGATGAAGTCCACGGCGGCGGAGAGACCGGCGATGCCGTGGCTGTTCAGGGTACCGGCCTCCAGCCGGGTGGGATACTCCGCGGGCTGGTGGGTGTCGTAGGAGTGAACCCCAGAACCCCCCACCTTCCAGGGACGGATCTCCACTCCCTCCCGGACGCAGAGCCCGCCAGTGCCCTGGGGCCCCATAAGGCCCTTGTGGCCGGTGAAGCACAGCACGTCGATCCCCAGGGCGGCCATGTCGATGGGTGCGGCCCCCGCCGTCTGGGCGGCGTCCACGATGAAGAGGGCCCCCGCCTCCCGGGCCATGGC
>DVGP01000032.1 GCA_018712665.1 Candidatus Pelethomonas intestinigallinarum
AAGCGAACGCCTCGCGAACAAAAGCTTTTGTCCAACTTTTCGCGAAAAGTTGGCGGGTCCAGGGCAGAGCCCTGGCGGGGTCCGGGGCCGCGCCCCGGCAAGCTCTGGCGCGGTCCCGGTCAGTCCTGGCCGCTCTGCCGCTCCCGGCGGAGCTCCTCGTAGACCTCGGCCAGCAGCCGGCGGTCGGCCTTGGTAGACATAAAATCCTCCTCCCGGAACATATCCGGACGGCGGCGGAGGGTGCGGAGCATGGACTGCTTCTTCCGCCAGGTTGCCACGTTGGCGTGGTGGCCGGAGAGGAGGACCTCCGGCACCTTCCGGCCGTGCCACTCCTCCGGGCGGCTGTACTGGGGGTACTCCAGCAGGCCGTTCCAGTGGCTCTCCTCCTCGTAGCAGGCCGCTTCGGGCAGCACCCCGGGGACCATGCGGCACACCGCGTCGGCCACCGCCATGGCGGGGATCTCCCCGCCGGTAAGGACGAAATCCCCCAGGGAGATCTCCTCGTCCACACACTCCTCAATGAACCGCTCGTCGATGCCCTCGTAGTGACCGCAGACCAGGATCAGGTGGTCGTAGTCCGCCAGGAGCTGCCGGGCTTTCGCCTGACAGAAGGTCTCGCCGCAGGGGGAGAGGTAGATGGTCCGGGACCGGTCCGTGCCGAAATTCTCCTTGATGTAGGCCCAGCAGCGGTACAGGGGGTCGGCCTGCATCACCGCCCCACGGCCTCCGCCGTAGGGGTAGTCGTCCACCTGCTTCTGCTTGTTCACCGTGAAGTCCCGGATCTGGTGAGCCTCGATGCGGATGAAGCCACGCTCCTGGGCCCGGCCCAGAATGGACTCGTTCATCATGTCGCCCACCGTCTCCGGGAACAGGGTCATGATGTCAATTCTCATGGCTGCCCATCCCCTCCCATACATGGATCTCCATGGTACCGCCTGACAGGTCAATTCCCTTCACAAAGGCTGGCACAGCGGGGATCAGGTACTCGTCCTCGCCGCCCCGGACGGCGTAGACCTTGTGGGCGGGGTAGGAGAGGACCTCCTCCACCGTGCCCAGGACCCGACCGGTGGCGGCGTCCCGGGCGGTGAGGCCCACCAGCTCCGCATCAAAAAATTCTCCCTCTGGAAGCTCGGCGTCAGAGCGGCGGATGGCCACGGCCTTGTTCTTCAAAGCTAGGGCGGCGTCCATGTCGTCCACCCCCGGGAGCTTGATCAGCAGGCAGCCTTTGTGGACCCGGCAGGCGGCAGGGACGTGGGGCCGTCCGTCGATATAGAGGGTGCGGCACCGGGCCACGGTCTCCGCCTCCGTCCCCTGGGGCAGCAGCTTCACCTCGCCCCGGATGCCGTGGGTGTTGACGATCTTTCCCACGGTGATGAACTCCAGTTCCATGTATTGTCTCCTTTGCGGATGGTTGTTGAGATTTTATAGAAAAAGCCATTCACATGATACGCCGCCGTGTCCTGACAGCCATCAGCACCAGCGTGCCGATCTCCAAAATAAGAAAGCCGACAAAGGTTACTAGGGTCAGGAGGCGCGTATCAGCATGGAACAGCAGCAGGGCCACGGCGTTGACGCAGAGGCAGATCGCCGCGGCAATGTTGTAGTACCTGCGGGCCAGCGTTTTGCAGAAGTAATGCCACTGGTCGGAAGAAAAACGCAGAAACGACAGATTGAGACCATTTTGGCTGGCGAGCTTGTCCGGGCTGGCGTAGTCGTAGTTTTCGATGAACCGGCCCATGCCATAAAGGAAGTAGATATATATTACTTCCAGTAGCACGGCAAAGGAAAGGCTCATGGCAGAATTCCTCCTCAGTTGAAGCGGACCGTTTCAAAACGGAAAACTACGGAATAGGAAATAAATAGTCAGAGAGGGCCGCGTGTCGCGGCCCTCTTCTCAGTCTACGATCTCCACCGAAACCTTCTGGCCGGTGCGCTGGGCGCAGGAGCGGATCAGGGTCCGGATCTCCTTGGCAATGCGGCCCTGACGGCCGATGACCTTGCCCATGTCGTCGGGGGCGACATGCAGCTCCAGCGTCAGCTCCTGATCGCCCTGTATCTCCTTGACGGATACGGCGTCGGGATTTTCCACCAGGTTTCTGGCGATGTAGAGCAGCAGGTCCTTCATGCTGTGCCCTCCAACCGGTTCCATTACAGCACGTCGACCTTCTTCAGCAGAGCGCGGACGGTGTCGGTGGGCTGAGCGCCGGTCTTGATCCACTCACGGGCGCGCTCGGCGTCGATCTTGATCTCGGCGGGGGAGACGCAGGGGTTGTAGGTACCGATCTCCTCGATGAAGCGGCCGTCACGGGGATAGCGGCTGTCGGCCACGACGACACGATAGAAGGGGGCCTTCTTGGCGCCCATGCGGCGCAGTCTGATCTTAACCATGATAGTTTCCTCCAGTTTGTATATGATAGTTGTTGTTTATCTAAATGCCGGGCTGATGACCGGTGCATTTACAAATTTGATCGGCGGATCACTTCAGCCGTTTCTTTCGGCCAAAGCCGTGGAGCTTGCCCATGCCGCCCATTTTGCCCACCTTGCCCAGACCGTCCAACCCCTTGGGCAGCTTGCCCTTGGTCATCTGCCGGGTGAGCTGAAGCATGAGCTCGTACTGCTTGAGCAGGCGGTTGACGTCGGAGACGTCCAGGCCGCAGCCGGCGGCAATGCGCTTTTTGCGGCTGGCGTTGAGGATGCCGGGGTTTTCCCGCTCCTTGGGGGTCATAGAGAGAATGATGGCCTCCTGACGGCCCAAAAGCTTCTCGTCCACCTGGGCTCCGGCCATCTGCTTACCCAGCTGACCGGGCATCATGGCGGCGATCTGGTTCAGATCCCCCATCTTCCGCAGCTGGCTCATCTGATCCATGTAGTCGGTGAGGGTGAAGCGGTTCTTCTTCAGCTTCTCCTCCAGCTCCGCCGCCTTCTTCTCGTCGAAGTTCTGCTCCGCCTTCTCGATGAGGGAGAGCATGTCCCCCATCCCCAGGATGCGGGAGGCCATGCGGTCGGGGTGGAACAGCTCGATCATATCCAGCTTCTCACCGGTGCCCACGAACTTGATGGGCTTGCCGGTGGCCGCCCGGATAGAAAGGGCAGCGCCGCCCCGGGCGTCGCCGTCCAGCTTGGTCAGCACCACGCCGTCGATGCCCAGGGCCTCGTCAAAGGCGGTGGCGGCGGAGACGGCGTCCTGGCCGGTCATAGCGTCCACCACCAGGAGAATCTCGTTGGGATGGACGGTGGCCTTGATGGACTTCAGCTCGTCCATCAGCTTCTCGTCGATGTGGAGCCGGCCGGCGGTGTCCAGGAACACCATGTCGAAGCCATGGTCCTTGGCGTAGGCAATGGAGGACCGGGCGATCTCCACCGGGTCCGCCTGGCCCATCTCAAAGACGGGGATGTCCAGCTGTTTGCCCACCACCTGCAGCTGGGTGATGGCGGCGGGGCGGTAGACGTCGCAGGCCGCCAGCAGGGGCCGCTTGCCCATCTGCTTTTTGAAGTAGCCCGCCAGCTTGGCGCCGTTGGTGGTCTTGCCCGCGCCCTGGAGACCCACCATCATCACAATGGTGGGGGGATGGGAGGCCATAGCGATCTTGGCGTTGGCCCCGCCCATGAGGGCGGTGAGCTCCTCGTTGACGATTTTGATGATCTGTTGGGCGGGGGTCAGGCTCTCCAGTACGTCGGCCCCCACCACCCGCTCGGTGACGGAGGCGATGAAATCCTTGACCACCTTGTAGCTGACATCCGCCTCCAGCAGGGCCAGGCGGACCTCCCGCATGGCCTCCTTCACGTCGGCCTCGGAAATTCGTCCCTTGCCCCGCAGACGTTTGAATACGCCGTTTAATTTTTCAGAAAGGCCCTCAAATGCCATGTCTCGCTCCTCTTATTCCCGCAGCGCCTGGGCCGCCCGGGTGATGTCGCCCACCAGAGAATCGATGCGGGGGTCCTCATATTGGCGGTAGTTGATGGTCTTGATCTCGGCGGCGGCGGCGCTGATGGCGTCCACGTTCTCCCGCATCTGGAGGAAGCGCCGGATCAGGCCGGTCTTGTCCTCCACCTCCTGCATGATGCCCTCGGCCCGGACGATCACGTCCCGGACACCCTGGCGGCTGATGCCGCTGTTTTCCGCGATCTCGCTGAGACTGAGATCCTCGTTGTAGTACAGATCGAAGAACTCCTTCTGTCTCTCTGTCAGGAGTTCCCCGTAAAAATCATACAGCATGGTCATGCGGTAGGTCTGGTTTTTCACGGCGTTTCCTCCTTTTGTAAAGTGTGATTGCTTTACAACCTGGACTATGATACCCCACTTCCGGCGAAAAGTCAAGGGAAAATCGGAAACCCGCCGGGAAATTTTTCCCGGCGGGCGGTGTGATCCATGGTTAGGAGGCCTGCTTTCGCTGTCCAGCTCAGTTCAGCCTGTCCAGGCCGAAGGAGAAGGTGTGGGTCTCCTCGCCGAAGTGCTCGTTGGCCACCCACAAAACGGTTTTGTTGGTCAGGTCGTAGACCGCGCTGTGGACGGTGCAGCCGTTGCCGTCGTCGTTGTTCCAGCTCCGGCGGCCCACCTCGGCCAGGATGTCCATGGCGGCCTGGCTGTCATCCACCACGCCGCCGGTCTCCTCCAACCGGCTGAGGATGCGCTCATACCGGTCCAGACCGGCGGGGGCGTCGTCGTTCTCCGTGTAGTAGCCATCCTGGAGGATGAAGTTGGTGACGGCCTGGGTGTTGGTCTCGTCGCTGTAGGTGACCTTCAGCTCCCGGGCGGCGCCGTCGTTGTCGGTGCCGTCGGTGCCGGCCACCCACTCCAGGACGGCGCTCTTCCCGGTGGCGTCGGCTACCATGTAGTGGTAGGAGGTGTTGGCGGAATCGTGGAGGTCATACTGGCTGACCAGCTCCACAGCCTCCTCCACGGTGTCGGCGTAGTCCAGGATCAGCCGCAGCATGGTGGTGGAGGTCAGGTCGGGCTTGTCGGTGTTCTGGTCCGTGGGGACGGTCTCCTCCCCTTGGTAGGTCATGTAGATGCCGCAGCTGACCCCGGCGTCGTTCATGCCGTCCAGGGGGATGTAGGGAGCCGCCAGACAGATGATCTTGTCCATCAGCTCCGTTACGTCCGCGTCCACGTCGATGCCCAGGAACTGGAGGTCCACGGTGGACACAGAGGCATGGCGGCCGTCGCCGGGATCGGTGAAGACCAGACAGGTGTTGGTCTTGCTGAAGTCGTAGTTCCGGGCAAAGAGGCGGCTGCCGTCCTGGGCCTGGGCGGTGAAGGAGGCGCAGCCGATCTCAGGAGCCTCCAGGCTGATGTCGATGAGCCCCTTGGTCAGGTTGCCAGTGATGAAGGCGATAAGGTCGCTGTCGCTGGCGGCGCCGCCCTGGGCCAGGAAATCGTCAAAGTAATAGCCGCCGGAGACGGTCATCTGGTAGACGGAACCGTCCAGGTGGTCGTCGTTCCTGTCCACAATCTTCTCAAAGGACAACAGGGTTCGGATCTCATTCCCCCACAGGAACCCCACAGTCACCGCCAGGATGACTACTACGGCGGCCAGGACCGCCAGCAGAATGAGGAGGACCTTCTTCACAGTGACAGGCTTCTTCTGAATCGTTTGTTCGCTCATGAAAACGCTCCTTATGTATGTTGGATTGAATGGGTTCCGCGCCAGCCCTTGGGCGGCGCGCCGGCGGGGGAGGGGAAGAGCCGATCCCCGCCAAATGAATGGTTCACAAAATGAACTGTTGCATGATACCACGGCGGAGGCGATCTGTCAACCAGTATTTTCCGTTCCCGGCTGGAGACAGGAATCCGGGCCCACGCCGGGTTTTTCGTCTGGAAGTTGACGCGGCCGGGGTTTTGGTATATAATACATTGAATTTCTATGCGGAGCGGAGGGACAGGCCATGTGGATCGCTGACGGCTGGAGGGATTATGAGTTGCTGGACTGCGGTGGGGGTGAGAAGCTGGAGCGATGGGGCAGGCATCTGCTGGTGCGGCCGGACCCCCAGGCCATCTGGCCCGCCGTGGGGCGGAACCCGGGCTGGACCCGGCCCGACGGGCGGTACTTCCGCTCCAGCACCGGCGGTGGACACTGGGACAAGGGGAAGCTTCCCGCCCAGTGGCAGATCCGCTATCGAAACCTGACCTTCCAGGTCAAGCCCATGAACTTCAAGCACACGGGCATCTTCCCGGAGCAGGCGGTGAACTGGGACTTCGCCATGGAGGCCATCCGCCGGGCCGGGAGGCCCATCAGTGTATTGAACCTCTTCGGCTATACCGGGGCCGCCTCGGTGGCCTGCGCCGCCGCCGGGGCCAGCGTGTGCCACGTGGACGCGGCCAAGGGCATGGTAGCATGGGGGAAGGAGAACGCGAAACTCTCCGGCCTGGAGAGCGCCCCCATCCGCTGGATCGTGGACGACTGCGGCAAGTTCGTGGAGCGGGAGATCCGCCGGGGGCGGCGGTACGACGCCATCATCATGGACCCGCCCAGCTATGGCCGGGGCCCTACCGGCGAGGTGTGGAAGCTGGAGGACAACCTCTACCCCTTCGTGGAGCTGTGCGCCAAGGTCCTGTCGGATCAGCCCCTTTTCGTGCTCATCAACTCTTACACCACGGGACTGGCCCCCAGCGTATTGACCTACATCCTGGAGACGGTGGTCTCCCGCCGCTTCGGCGGCCGCACCGACAGCCAGGAGATCGGCCTGCCCGTTACGGAGACAGGGCTGGTCCTGCCCTGCGGCGCCACCGGCCGGTGGCAGGGGGAGT
>DVGP01000234.1 GCA_018712665.1 Candidatus Pelethomonas intestinigallinarum
GGCCTTCGAGCTGGAGTTTCGGGAGGGCGGCGACCTGCCGGCCATCTCCCTCCACGCCCCCGGCGGGGACCTGACGGTGGTGGGGAAGGTGGACCGGGTGGACGGCTGGGTGCGGGACGGTAAGCTGTACCTGCGGGTGGTGGACTACAAGTCCGGCAAAAAGGCCTTTGACCTCAGCGACGTCCAGCACGGTCTGAACATCCAGATGCTCCTCTACCTCTTCGCCCTCCAGCGGGAGGGGCGGGTCCTCTTCGGGGACCGGGAGATCGTGCCGGCGGGGGTGCTGTACCTCCCCGCACGGGACGTGCTGGTCAATGCCCCCCGGGGCGTGGACCCGGAGAAGCTCCGCGCCGCCCTGGACAAGGAGCTGCGGCGCAGCGGCCTGGTGCTCTCCCAGCCGGAGGTCCTCCGGGCCATGGAGCACAGCGCCCTGGAGGAGCCCCGGTTCCTTCCCCTGGCTCTGGGCCGGGACGGCGGGATCACCAAGGGCGTGGCCACGGCGGCGGAGCTGGGGAAGCTGGGGAAATATGTGGACAGGCTGCTGGAGAAGATCGCCCGGGAGCTGGGGGAGGGGAACATCGACGCCGACCCCTGGGGCCGCAGCGAGAACGACAGCGCCTGCACCTACTGCGCCTTCGCCTCCGCCTGTCACTTCATGCAGGGAGACGAGGGGGACCACATGGAGCTGATCCGCCCGGTGAAGCCGGAGGACTTCTGGCGGCATGTGGACCATGTGATCGGAGAGGAGGATCGGACATGAGCGTGGAGCTGACAAGGGACCAGCAGGCGGTGGTGGACAATGAGGGGGGGAGCCTCCTGGTCTCCGCCGCCGCCGGCAGCGGCAAGACCCGCGTGCTGGTGGACCGCCTCCTCCGCCGGGTACTGGGCCCGGAGGGGGCCGACGTGGACGACTTCCTCATCATTACCTACACCCGGGCCGCCGCCGCTGAGCTTCGGGAGCGGATCGCCCGGGAGCTGGCCGCCCGGATGGCCGACCGCCCCGGGGACCGGCACCTCCAGCGCCAGCTGACGCTGGTCTACCAGGCGGATATCAAGACCATCGACGCCTTCTGTACCGCCCTGGTCCGGGAAAACGTCCATCTGCTGGACTTCGTCGGGGACCGGGGGCTGACGGCGGACTTCCGGGTGCTGGACGAGGGGGAGGCCGCCCTCCTGCGGCGGCGGGTCCTGCCGAGGGTGCTGGAGGAGTTCTACGCCGGGCTGACCCCTGGCGGGGCCCAGCTGGCGGATGCCTTCGGCTTCGGCCGGGACGACAGCCGCCTGGAGGACCTGGTGCTGGACCTCCACGCCAAGATCCAGAGCCACGCCTACCCGGAGCGGTGGCTGGCGGAGCAGCGGGAGAGCTGGGCTGGCCTCCCGGAGGACGTGGGGGAGACGGCCTATGGCCGGGAGCTTCTCGCCGCCGTGGCCCGGAAGGCCCGGCACTGGGCGGCCCTCCTGGCCGAGGGCCTGGACCGGATGACCGGGGACGAGGCCATCGGGAAGGCCTATGGCCCAGCTTTTCAGCAGGGGGCCGGGATGCTCCGGGAGCTGGCGGAGGCCGCTGAAATCGGCTGGGACCGGGCGGGGGCCGTCCCCCTGGACTGGCCCCGGCTGGGGGCGGCGCGAAAGTGCCAGTCCCCGGAACTGCGGGACCGCTTGAAGAGCCTGTGGGCCCGGTGCAAGAAGGAGATGGACGCCGCCCGGTCCATCCTGGACGTGTCCGCCGCCGAGGCGGCGGAGGACCTGCGCCGGTCCGCCCCGGCCATGGAGGCCCTGCTGGACCTTACCATGGCCTTCGACCGGGCCTGCCGCCGGGAGAAGCTGCGGCGGAACGCCACGGATTTCGCAGACCAGGAGCACTACGCCGTCCGCCTCCTCCTGGGAGAGGACGGGACCCCCACCGAGCTGGCCGACACCGTGTCCCAGCGGTACCGGGAGGTGATGGTGGACGAGTACCAGGACACCAACCAGGTGCAGAACTGCGTCTTCTCCGCCATCTCCCACGGCGGGCGGACCCTCTTCGCCGTGGGGGACGTGAAACAGTCCATCTACCGCTTCCGCCTGGCGGACCCGGCCATCTTCCTGGAGAAGTACGAGACCTATCCCCTGGCGGACCAGGCGGAGGAGGGCCAGCCCCGGAAGATCCTCCTCAGCCAGAACTTCCGCTCCCGCCAGCCGGTGCTGGACGGGGTGAACTTCATCTTTCAGGCCATCATGTCCCGGGAAATGGGGGAGATGGACTACGGGGAAGGGGAGCGGCTCCACTTCGGCGCCGCCTTCCTGCCTCCCCGGGAGGACTGCCAGACGGAGTTTCACCTGCTGACCTTCCCACAGGGCCGGGGGGAGGAGGATGCCCCCCTCAGCCGTCCCCTGGCGGAGGCCCGGTTCGTGGCGGAGCGCGTCCGGCGGCTGCTGGACGAGGGCTACCCCGTCACCGACAGTGACACCGGACAGCTCCGACCCTGCCGCCCGGAGGACATCGTGGTGCTTCTGCGGTCCCCGGGCCCCCGGCTGCGCCACTATGCCCGGGCCCTGGCGGAGCGGGGCATCCCCTGCGGTACCCAGGAGAGCGAGGACTTCTTCTCCACCATGGAGGTGGCGGTGGTTTACGCCCTGCTCCAGATTCTGGACAACCCCCGGCAGGACGTGCCCCTCATCGCCGTCCTCCGCTCGCCCATCTTCGGCTTCACCCCCGACGACCTGGCCCTCATCCGGGGCCGCCACAGCGCCGGGGACTTCTGCGAGGCCCTGGAGGCCAGCGATGACCCGCAGAGCCGGGACTTCCTGGAGCGCCTGGCGGCTCTCCGCTCCCGGGCCCGGGACATGAGCGTCCACCGCCTGATCTGGCGCCTGTACAACGAACTGAACGTCCTGGGGGTGTTCGGGGCAATGGCCGGCGGGGAGGTGCGGCGGGAGAACCTCATCGCCCTGGCGGAGCACGCCCGGGCCTTCGAGTCCGCGGGATACAAGGGCCTCTTCGCCTTTGTCAGCCACCTCCGCTTCCTGCTGGAGAATGGGGAGCAGCCCACCATGGCCTCCGGCGCCGCCGCCGGGGTCCAGATTATGTCCATCCACCGGTCCAAGGGCCTGGAGTTCCCCATTGTCATTCTGGCGGACCTGAACAAGCCCTTCAACCGCACGGACCTCCAGACCCCGGTGCTGGTCCACCCCAAGCTGGGATTGGGGCCACTGTACATCGACCTGGACCGGCACATCCGCTACCCCACCGCCGCCCGGGAGGCGGTGTCCGCCCGCCTGAGCCGGGAGATGCGGTCCGAGGAGATGCGGCTGCTGTACGTGGCCATGACCCGGGCCCAGGAGAAGCTGATCCTGTTGGCCTCCCTGGCCTCGGCGGAGAAAAAGCTGGGGGACTTGAACGCCCTCAGCGCCCTGCCGGTGCCCCCGGAGACGGTGGACGGGTGCCGGTCCATGGCGGAGTGGGTGCTGCTGCCTCTGCTGCGGCGGCGGGAGGCGGAGTGCCTCCGCGCTCTGGCGGGGGCGGAGGCAGGGGACTTCGCCCCCACAGAGGACAGCCCCTGGCTGGTGGCTTGCCGCGACGGTCTGGACTATGCCCAGCCCCCGGCGGCAGGGGAGCGGGAGGCGTTAGAGACCCCGGAGGCCCGGGAGCCCGACTTTGACCCCGCCGCTCTGGACTTTACCTATCCCCATCAAAATGCCGCCCTGACCCCGGCCAAGCTCACCGCCACCCAGCTCAAGGGCCGGGAGAAGGACCAGGAGATCGCGGAGAACACCGCCCGGCCCTATGTCCGCTCCGCCTTCGCCCCGCCCCGGTTCCTGGCGGGAAAGGAGCCCCTCACCGCCGACCAGCGGGGCACCGCCATCCACCTGGTCATGGAGCACCTGCCCCTGGACGGCGACCCGGCGGACACGGTGGCGGACCTGCTGGCCCGGCGGCTGCTGACGCCCGAGCAGGCCCAGGCGGTGGACGTCACTGCCATCCGCCGATTCCTGGCCTCGTCCCTGGCGGAGGAGCTGCGGGGAGCGGACCGTGTGGAGCGGGAGTTCCGCTTCAGCCTCCTGGTCCCTGCCGGGGACTACTACCGGGATATGGCGGAGGAGGACCGGGTCCTTCTCCAGGGCGTGGTGGACCTCTTCGCCGTCACGGCGGAGGGGATCACCGTTGTGGACTTCAAGACCGACTACGTGACGGAGGAGACCCTTCCGGCGAAGGCGGACTACTACCGCCCCCAGCTGGCGGCCTACAGCGCCGCCCTGGAGCGGATCATGGAAAAACCGGTGGTCCGCCGGGTGCTGTGGTTCTTCCGCACCGGACAAGCGGTGGAGGTGTAAGATGTGGAGGCTTTGCCCCCTCGAAATCCCCTTTTTATATGAACAAAAAAGTAGACACTCACACTTTTGTGGGTGTCTACTTTCGTTTTGCAGCTGCGCTTTCTCTTGAGCAAGCTCCCTCTCTTTGTTCTTCCCACAACTACCGGGTAAGGCTTGACGGGACCTACCCGTTTTTCCGCAGGGTGAGGATATTCTTCCCATCCCGGTAC
>DVGP01000235.1 GCA_018712665.1 Candidatus Pelethomonas intestinigallinarum
GGGGCGTTTCGGCGGGGCCCCGTCGCAGACGGGGCGGCGCGTCCAGCGCCGTACAAGCGTTTTGCCGCCAGGCAAAACCTTGGCGCAAGGGGCGATCCATTCGCCCCGCGCAGGTGAGATCAGCCCCGCAATGCGACAGCTTTACGGGGCAACGCCGGAGGATTATTTCGCTACGGTAGTATGGTGAAGGGCGTTTCGGCGGGGCATAGGTCGGGCCGCCTTAACAAATGAATACCAGCAGCACGCGGCGGGCATGGCGAAAGGTCATGCCCGCTTTTCTTTTGCCAAATTGTTGGTTCCCCCTGTCTAAAAACCTCTTCGGTCAATAGCCGTCCAAAGCCTGTGCGATAACTGACTGTATTTCTGCAGCACCACTTGCAAAATTGTCTGAAGCGGGAGGAGAGGTAGAGCGGTCAAAAACCAGATTACCAGTTTTTGCCAATAATTTTGTCTGCAATTTCTTTCAAAAATTTTCCGCTTCGACAAAAAGAGATCATCTTTTCCTACAAGAATTTCTTTCGCTCATCTGTTCGACAGGTTCACATAATTTTTTCTGTAATTCTTCACTACAGCAAGTTATACACATTATCCACACAGTTTTCCACACCTGTTGACCTGTTGTGTCCCAACGGTTTGCGGCAGATTTGCCAAAATCTTCCAATTCCCGCAAACTGGGGTTTTACCCCGCGGCTGCTACCGCTGTTTGTTTACATAATGACAAAAAGTGAATTTTCCCACCATTTCCCTGCCTTTTCCGCCGCTGGAAACGTTCGGAAAAGGACGAAACACAGGGACGCCTCCGCCGGGTGAGGGCAGAGGCGTCCCTGTGGAAATGCTCGTTCCATCTGGGGGGAGCCTGTTGAATTCTCGATGGAAAGGAAGTGATCACAAGGCGGTATCAGATCTCCAGGTTGGCGTAGGCGTTCAGGCTCAGGTCCGCCACGTTCCCCGCCAGGTACTCGTAGTAGGCCTGGCTGCCGATCATGGCTCCGTTGTCCCCACAGAGGCGCAGGGGGGGCAGGTACAGTTTCAGGCCGTTCTCCCGGCAGGCGGCCTCCAGATCCGCCCGGATGCGCTTGTTGGCGGCCACGCCCCCCGCCGCCACCAGGGTGTGGTGGCCGCGCCGGCGGGCGGCCTCCATGGCACGGGGTACCAGCTCCTCGCTGATGGCGGCGGCCACCGAGGCCGCCAGGCCCGGCCGGTCCAGTGCCTCCCCCTTCTGCTGGGCGTTGTGGACCAGGTTCACCGCCGCCGTCTTCAGTCCGGAGAAGGACATGTCAAGGTCGTTGCCCGCCACCTTGGCCCGGGGCAGGGGGTAGCGGTGGTCGTCTCCCCCCTCCGCCAGCAGCTCCATGGGCTTGCCCCCGGGGTAGGGGAGGCCCAGGACCCGGGCGATCTTGTCGAAGCACTCTCCCGCCGCGTCGTCCCTGGTGCTCCCCAGGATGGACATGTCGGTGTAGTCCCGCACGTCCACCAGCATGGTGTTGCCCCCGGAGATGCACAGGGCCAGGAAGGGGGGCTCCAGCTCCGGAAAGGCAATGTAGTTGGCGGCGATATGGCCCCGGAGGTGGTGGACGGGGATCAGGGGCTTGCCCAGGGCGCAGGCCGCCGACTTGGCGAAGTTCACCCCCACCAGCAGGGCCCCGATAAGGCCGGGGCCGTAGGTGACGGCCACGGCGTCAATGTCGCTCCGGCCTACCCCGGCCTCCGCCAGGGCCTGGTCCGTGAGGCCGGCAATGGCCTCCACGTGCTTCCGGGAGGCGATCTCCGGCACCACGCCGCCGTAGAGGGCGTGCATGTCCGCCTGGGACAGAATGGCGTCGCTGAGGACCTGCCGCCCGTCCCGGACCACCGCCACCGCGGTCTCGTCGCAGGAGGACTCAAAGGCTAAAATATTCATACCAACATACCAATTTCCTTATATACTCTGCTCTTCTGTGGTCATCCTTTTTCTTGAAAGAAAAAGGATCAAAAAGAACTTTTGCCGCAAAACTGCGTTTTGCTTGGGATTTGTCCGGGTTGTCTTCCGCCGGCCTACAAGTACTGGTAGAACAGGCCGTGCTGGGTGCAGTACCACAGCAGGGTGCCGCGGCCCCGGGCGGGGATGCGGACGGACAGGTCCCACTCCGGGTACTGGCGGATGATCTGGACCCGGTCCCCGGCGGCAAAGGCCAGAAGGGCGATGTGGTGGTCCTTGGTCATGGGGTGGCTGGAGGTGACATACCACTCATCCTCCACCCGCTCCACCGACAGCTTTTCCTCCTCCGCCGCCTTCCGGGGCGTCAGGGCCTCCAGGGTCCGGCCACAGCAGCTCAAGGTCCCCTGGCCTGTGGTCATGGTGATGCCCCCGCAGACGGGGCAGACATAGTATTTCGCTCGCTTCATCGTTCCTCCCGACGGTTCCTCGGGAGGCAGCCTGCCGCTGAGAAGGGCTGTCAGGTCCGCGCCCAGAGCCTGGGACAGAGCCGTCAGCAGGGACACGTCGGGGCATCCCATGCCCCGCTCCCATTTGCTCACCGCCTTGTCCGTCACATGGAGCCGCTCCGCCAGCTGCCGCTGGGTCAACCCCCGCTCCCGCCGCAGGCGGAAGATCACGCCGCCGATCCCCTGACTGTCCATTTGCCGCCGCCTCCCTTGATTTTGAATTGTCCGGGCGCCGCCCGGCCTGTCTATCCTATCCAATCGGGGCGGCGGGTGCAACCGACGCTCCGTAGAGTTCCGGCTCCTCAGAGCGTCTTGGTCATGATGACGGCGTCCTCCCGGGGATTCTCGTAGTAGTTTCTCCGCAGGCCCGCCTGGACGTATCCCAGCTTCTCATAGAGGGCCCGGGCGGGGGCGTTGGACTGACGGGCCTCCAGGGTGAGGAAGGTCAGATTTCTCGCTCTGCCTCGGGCTTCCAGGGCTTGGAGCAGGGACGAGGCGACCCCCTGGCGGCGGCAGTCCGGACGGACCGCCACTTTGGTGATGTACCCCTCGTCCACCACCGCCAGAAGCCCCACGTAGCCCAGCAGACGGCCGGCGCCGTCCACCGCCGCCAGGGTCAGGGAGCAGGGGTTGGCCAGGTGCTCCGCCAGCATCTTTTCCGACCAGGGGTCGGAAAAGCAGAGCCGCTCGATCTCCGCCGCCTGGCCCAGGTGCTCATGAGCCAGGGGGATCAGTTGATAGTCCATAGGTTCTCCTTTACCCATACCAGGGTATGTAAAAATCCGGCCGCCGCCGCAGCCATGGCGGCTCCCTGCCGGGCGCACTGCGCCAGTGCTCGCCACGCCCATAGCGCCATCTGCTCCGCTAACTGGCTTCGATCCAGCGGGGACTGTTCCCCATATGCCGCCAAAAACTCTGAGCAGGTTTGCCAGCGGCGTTCCGGCGGCACTTGGTGGAGCAAGCCGCACAGAAGGGAGGCGATGTCAAAATAGGGATCGCCCATCCGGGCCTCTCCAAAGTCGATGACCCATATGGTGCCATTCGGATCCAGAAGCAGATTCCATAGCCCCATGTCGCCGTGGATCACCTGGCTGGCGTGGGTGGGGGCATCGGTCTGGTGCTGTACCTCTCTGTCCGCCTGGGATAGGGAGAGGGGGAGACCCAGCTGGGACCAGCCTTGGCGCCCCTCGGCCCAGGCGGCGGCCAAATCAAAGCGGTCGGCAGGGCATCTGATGGGAGGACAAGTTTCCAGGGCCGCCTCCAGACGGGCCGCCGTCCGGGCAATCTCCCCTGGGACGCCGGGCACGGCGGGGTCCGGCCTGACGCCGGGAAGATACTGCTGGATTTGGTACCATGTCCCGTCCTGTTCCACCGCCGGGGCGCCGCTGTCGGCTGTCAAGATGGCGGGAGTCTGACGGAAGCCCTGCCGTGCCAGGTGGCGGCAGATCAAAAATTCCCGCTCCCCCTGCGCCCGGTCGGTGAGAGTACGGATGACCACCTCGCCGGACGGGGTGGATGCCTGCCACACCTGGGCGACAGTTCCGGGATGGATCGGCGCGGCGCGGTGGCTCGCACCGAGG
>DVGP01000236.1 GCA_018712665.1 Candidatus Pelethomonas intestinigallinarum
CCCTCGAAATCCCCTTTTTATATGAACAAAAAAGTAGACACTCACACTTTTGTGGGTGTCTACTTTCATTTTACAGCTGCACTTTCTCTTGAGAAAGCTCCCTCTCTTTTTCTGTTCTCCCCATAACTACCGGAGAAGACTTGACGGGACCTATCCGTTTTTCCGCAGGGTGAGGATATTCTTCCCGTCCCGGTACTCGTACTGGATGTCGTCCATCAGCTTTTTCGCCATGAGGATGCCCAGGCCGCCCAGCTGCCGCGCCTCCGCGTCCAGGGTCACATCCGGGTCCTCCCGGTCCAGGGGGTTGAAGGGCCGTCCCCGGTCGGCAAAGCCCACGACGATCTGGAATGGGTCGCCACCCGCCTCACAGCGGACGCTGGCCTCCCCCGCCTCCGGGTGGTAGGCGTAGCGGGCGATGTTGACGAAGATCTCCTCCACCGCCATATCCACCTGGGTCATCAGCTTCATGGAACAGCCTGCCCGCTCCATCTCGCCATCCACAAAGGCGAGAACGTCATTCAGGCTGTCCAGGTCCGCCGCTACGGTAATCTCAGCCATGTCCATCCCTCCCGGTCGTCTTGTTGATCTGAATCAGCAGCATGGTGATGTCGTCCGCCTGCTCCGCCCCGGCGGCAAATCCGGCGATATCACGGTGCAGGAGCGCCAGCTGCTCCTCCAGGGGTTTGCCCTCCAGTGCCGCCCCGTTGAAGAAGGCCTGGAGCCGCGTCTCGGAGTACAGGGCGTTCTCCGGGTTCAGCGCCTCGGTGACGCCGTCGGTATAGAGGAAGACCCGGTCCCCCGGGCGGAGAACGATCTCCTGCTGCCGGTAAGACATATTCTCCATCCCCGCCAGGACAAAGCCGCGTTTGCTGGGCAGCCAGTCATAGGGCCGTCCCCCCAGGGCGGCCAGAGGCGGGTTGTGTCCGGCGTTGACGTAAGTGAAGCGCCCGGTGGGGAGCTCCAGAATGCCCAGAAAGGCTGTGACAAACATGCCCGCCTCGTTGTTCTCGCACAGCTGGTTGTTGACCGTCTCAAAGACCCGGCCGGGCTCCATGCCGGTCTGGGCGTGGTTCTTGATAAGGGTCTTGGCGATCACCATGAACAGCGCCGCCGGCACCCCCTTGCCCGACACGTCGGCGATGACCACCGCCAGGTGGTCCCGGTCCACCAGGAAGAAGTCGTAGAAATCGCCGCCCACCTCCCTGGCGGGGGTCATGGTGGCGTAGATATCGAACTCATCCCGCTCCGGAAAAGGGGGGAAGATCCGGGGCAGCATGTCCGCCTGGATCTGGGTGGCCACGTTCAGCTCCGCGCCGATGCGCTCCTTCTCCGCGGTGACGGCGGTGAGGTTTTCCACATATTGTACGATGTCCGTCTCCATCTTTCCGATGGCCCGGGCCAGGGCGCCGATCTCGTCCTTCTTCCGGACCTGCTCCAGCAGATCCAGCCGGGCCACGCTGTCCTCGGCGAAGCGCCGGGCCTCTCCGGCGATGGTGAGGATGGGGGAGACCACCTCCCTGCGGAGAAAGCCGATGTAGGCCAGAAGGAACAGGGCCACCGCCAGCACTGTGATCCCCATGACGTTCCACACATAGGTCCTCCGGGCGTTCTCCAGGGCCGTCATAGCCTTCTCCACCCCCAGGAGCGCCACGATCTTCCCGGAGGAGTCTGCCACGGGGATGGCGGCGGTGGTGTGGGCGCCGGAGGCCTGGGTGTAGGAGTAGAAGTAGACCGCACTGCGCTCCCCGGTGGTCATCATCCGCGCCACCTCCTCCTGGTAGGCCGGGTCCATGTCCTGGGCGGTATAGCCCAGGGCATAGCGGGTGAAGCCGGTGTCCGGGTGCACCGCGTCAAAGATATAGGTGCTGGTGGTGTAGTCGTTGGAGAGCCGGGTCACATAGATGAGGTAACTGTTGGTAGAGACCACCAGAGCGTCCAGCCGGTCCTGAATTTCCAGATATGCCTCGTCGATCTCCCCGGTCTCCAGATAGTGCTCCAGCCGGTCCGGATCCAGGTAGGTCTTGGCGGTCTCAGCGATCTCGTAGGCGGAGCGGTTGTACTCGTCCTCCAGCACGGCGGTGAACTCCAGGTAGCCCATATAGCTGATGGCGGCGCACAGCAGCACGCTCAGCAGCAGTACACTGGTGATGAGCTTTATGGAGAGCCCTGAGATCTTCTCTTTCATCTTTCCCTCATTCCCTCAAACTCAGCCGCCGCGGCGGCAAAGAAGCGCCGGCTCTCCTCGTCCCGCAGAAGCTGCACGGGCTTGTACTGGACCATAGTCCGGCCCCGGCGGGCCAGGGCCGCCTCATAGCGCTGAAAGGTGCCGGGAGGCAGGAAGCGGACGCGGGGCGGGGCGATATCCCCCATGGCCCGGCAGCCCTGATAGCCCAGGCTCACCTCCCGCAGGTACTGGTCCAGCAGCGGTCCGGCATTTTCCAGGCGGGGACACTCCATATAAAACAGGTACCGGCCCGGCCGGAGGGAGTAATCCTCCTGGGCGCAGAAGCCTGGGGAGAGGCCCGTACGCTTCTGGAACCGCTCCATGGCATCCCGCAGCTGCTCGGTGTTCAGCTTCTCGTCCGCCACATTCAGAGCCTGGCCCCGCCGGTAG
>DVGP01000237.1 GCA_018712665.1 Candidatus Pelethomonas intestinigallinarum
CGTGTCCTTCTCGATGTCCCGGAGGATCTCGTTGGAGAGCTTGGAGAGCCTCGCCTCGGTGTACCGGTAGGCTGCCGGGGGGTCGCCGTCCACGGAGCCGAAGTTGCCGTGGCCCTCCACCAGGGGGTAGCGCATGGAGAAGTCCTGGGCCAGGCGGACCAGGGCGTCGTAGACCGAGACGTCCCCGTGTGGGTGGTACCGGCCCAGCACGTCGCCCACGCAAGTGGCCGACTTCTTGAAGGGCTTGTCGCTGGTCAGGTTGTCCTCGTACATGGCGTACAGAATCCGCCGGTGCACGGGCTTCAAGCCGTCCCGCACGTCGGGCAGGGCCCGGCTCTTGATGACGGACATGGCGTACTCAATATAGGATTTCTCCATCTCCGGCACCAGGGGGGATTCCACGATCCTCTGGTCTGGATAGCGGATCTCCTCCGGGTCGTACTGTGGCTTTTTGCTCATTGGTCAGGTCTCCCTTTTCTCAAAATCGTCGAAAAAGACTGCCGCCTTTTCCGCCGAATCAGTTTCTTGTTGTTTTTCCCGCTCTATCAGTAGTCCAGATTCACGGCGTACTTGGCGTTGCGCTCGATGAACGCCTTCCGGGGCTCCACCTTCTCCCCCATGAGGACGTTGAAGGTGGCGTCGGCCTGGGCCGCGTCGTCCAGGGTGATCCGCCGCAGGGTCCGTGTCTCCGGGTCCATGGTGGTCTCCCACAGCTCGTGGGCGTCCATCTCGCCCAGGCCCTTGAAGCGGCTGATGTCCACTTTGGCGTTGGGGTTGTCCCCCCGCAGCTCCGCGGCGATCCTCTCCCGCTCCGCGTCGTCGAAGGCCACCCGGCTGGTCTTGCCCCGGGTGATCTTATAGAGGGGCGGCACGGCGGAGTAGACGTATCCCTCCTCGATGAGGGGCCGCATGAACCGGAAAAAGAAGGTCAGCAGCAATGTGCGGATGTGGCTGCCGTCCACGTCGGCATCGGCCATGATGATGACCTTGTGGTAGCGGAGCTTGTTCACGTCGAACTCGTCCCCGATGCCGGCCCCCAGGGCGGTGATGACCGGCTGGAGCTTGTCGTTTCCGTAGACCTTGTCTGCCCGGGCCTTCTCCACGTTGAGCATCTTCCCCCACAGGGGCAATATGGCCTGGAACCGGGAGTCCCGGCCCTGGGTGGCGGAGCCTCCCGCGCTGTCGCCCTCCACGATGTAGAGCTCCGTCAGCTCCGGGTTGTTCTCGTTGCAGTCCCGGAGCTTGTCGGGCATGGCCGCGCCGCCGAGGGCGGTCTTCCGCCGGATGGCCTCCCGGGCCTTCCGGGCGGCCTCCCGGGCCCGGTTGGCGGTCATGGCCTTGTCCAGCACCGCCCGGGCCACCTTGGGGTTCTCCTCCAGGTACAGCTCCAGCTGCTCGCTGACCACGGCGGAGACCAGGGTGCGGATGTAGGCGTTGCCCAGCTTCGCCTTGGTCTGGCCCTCGAACTGGGCGTCGGTGAGCTTCACGGAGATGACGCAGGTCAGGCCCTCCCGGCAGTCGTCGCCGGAGACCTTGTCCTCCCCCTTGATGATGTTGGTCTTCTTGCCGTAGTTGTTCAGCACGGTGGTGAGGGCCCGCTTGAAGCCCTCCTCGTGCATGCCGCCCTCCGGGGTCCGCACGTCGTTGGCGAAGGAGACGATGGTCTCGTTGTAGCTGTCGCTGTACTGCATGGCGATCTCCACCGAGGCGTCGTCCTTCTGGCCCCGCATGTAGATTACCCCGTCGTGGATGGGGGTCTTGGCGCTGTTGAGCCAGTCCACGTACTCCCGGATGCCGCCGTCGTAGCGCATCTCGTCGGCCTCCTCCTGTCCGGGGCGGCGGTCGTAGGTGGAGATCTGCAGCCCGGCGTTCAAAAACGCCTGCTGCTGCATCCGGGTGTGGATGGTGTCATAGCTGAAGGTGGTGGTGTCGAACATCTCGCCGTCGGGCTTGAAGGTGACCACGGTGCCGGTGCGGTCCGTGTCCCCCACCACGTGCATCTTCTCCGCGATGTCCCCCCGGGCAAAGCGCATCTCATAGATCTTACCCTCCTTGTGGACCTGGACCACCAGCCACTCGCTCAGGGCGTTGACCACGCTGGCGCCCACGCCGTGGAGGCCGCCGGATACCTTGTATCCCCCGCCGCCGAACTTGCCGCCGGCGTGGAGGACGGTGAAGACTACCTCCAGAGCGGGCAGGCCCGTCTGGGGCTGGATGTCCACGGGGATTCCCCGGCCGTTGTCGGTGACGGTGACGGAGCCGCCGTCGTTGATGGTGACGGTGATCTCGTCGCAATAGCCCGCCAGGGCCTCGTCGATGGCGTTGTCCACGATCTCATAGACCAGGTGGTGGAGCCCCGACTCGCTGGTGGAGCCGATGTACATGCCCGGGCGCTTGCGCACCGCCTCCAGGCCCTCCAGAACCTGGATCTCCGCGCCGCCGTATTCATGCTCCACCGGGGCGGTGGCCGCCGGGGTGATGGGGTTCAGTTCGCTGAATTCAGACATACGTATTTCTTAACCTCCGAGTCAGAATAGGAAGGGGATGGAAGTGTCCCGGGACTCACGGGTCCATGAAGTCCTGACCGTCCGCGTCCTGGTAGGCGTCCTCGCCCACCAGCTCCGTGGTCCGCATCCGCCGCTGGTTCTTGCACTCCTCCACCTGGCGGTAGAGGAGCTCCTTCACATCCCTGGAATTCTTCACGCTTTTCAGCTCCAATGTGGGCATGGTGGTGTCCGAGGAGTGGATGATGACGCTGCCCACGCCAAAGATCCGCTGGCCCAGGCTCCGCCGCAGCTCCAGGTCCCGGACCCGGTAGAGGAGGATCTCCTCCTCATGGGTATTGAGAAGTCCGGTCTCGCAGAAGATCCTGTCCTCCGTCAGCCGGTACTTGGTAAAGGAGAGGGGCAGTCCCAGCCGACGCCTCCTGTCCTTCCACAGTACTTCAACAGTGCTCATATCTTGTTCTCCTTTCCAAAGCGCAGGGACTCCAGACGCCCCAGCAGTGTGGCCGGGGCCATGGGGGAGAGGTAGACCCGCTGCCAGCTCCCCCGGGGACAGCAGACCACCAGGGACTTGGGGAGCTCCTCCCCGGCCGTCAGCACCATGCCCTCGTCCTCCGCCGCCCGGAGGAAGGCCCTGGTGTGCCTGGACACCGAGGCGTTGTCCAGGTCAAAGATCCCGATGATGTCCTCCGTCGGTACGGAGACGCTGCTGCCCAAATGTAAATACATACCTTGTTCCTTACTGCCAGCTTTGCCGCTTCCAGCGGTGAGATGGCAAATTTTTCTTCCGAATCAATACCATTCTATTCGGTAGCTTCCGGGCCTCCCCGACCCGGACTGGGGGTTTAGCGGGGGTTACCCACCCCCGCGCCCCGGGGGAGGGGAGTTTCGCCCCCCGGGGCGAGTGACTTTTTCGACGCCGAAAAAGTCACCAAAAAGGCGCCGGGGACACCCCGGTCCCCGATTTTTGCCCAATCGGTCTGTATCAATGGGGAGACTTCTCTGCCACTGAATCTCGTTCTTTTTCTAATCTACAGTCTGGTGGTCAACGATACTCCGCCTGCCGTCCGCGTCGGCACAAGCTCCGCATCCCTCATCCTGACGCAAGCGTCAGGCTTCGCTCGCTGCGCTGTGCCTCCTTCTTCCTCGGCAAACGCTCCGCTGGTTTGCCTCGGAGCGGCCCCTGCGGGGCCGTTTTAGTCTCACATTGGACTTTCGGCAATGCAAGGGGGGGAATCCAAAGGGGGACAGGCGTCCCCCTTTGTGTCGTCGCGGGGGTGGGGTTCATAGGGGAGGGACCCCATCGAAAGGG
>DVGP01000033.1 GCA_018712665.1 Candidatus Pelethomonas intestinigallinarum
TGGCTGAACCACAGCACGTCCCCGGCCGCGGCGGCCGCGGCGGCGTTCATCTGTCGGGCCCGGCCCTTGGGGCAGGAGAGCACCGGATAGCGGTCCCCGATGGCCTCCGTCGTGCCGTCTGTACTGCCCCCGTCGGCGAAGATCACCTCCACCGGCCCCTTCAGGGCCTCCAGATTTTCCAGGCAGGGGCCGATGGCTCGGCGCTCATTGTACACAGGGATGATAAGGGAGAGATCCATCTACAGCGCCACCCCCCTGAGGAAGTCCCGGCGGACGTAGGTCTCCAGAATGTGCTCCAGAAAATCCGCCGACAGGTACTGGCCCAGCTTAGCACGAGTGTCGGCGTTGGTGAGGGCCCGGCCGGGCTGGGCGTACTCCACCGCGGCCATGGCGCACCAGCTCACCCCCCGCAGGCAGGTGACGGTGAAGTAGAGGGGCAGGCGCTCCGCAAGGGAGCGGAGGTCGAACCGTCCCCCCACGGCGGTGGCGTACCGCCGGAGGAAGTCCCCAATGTTCGCCGGAGAGAGGATCACGTCGGTCTTCCAGAAGGTGGTGGTGGGGGCCAGGAAGTGGCCCAGGTCCTGGGCGGGTTCGGAGACCAGGGGTTTCTCCCAGTCCACCAGATAGCTCCGCTCCCCGGGGTTGATGAGGAAGTTGCCGGAGTTCAGCTCCGTGCTGACGATGGCCGGCGGGGCGGGTGAGGGGTCCCCCAGAGGCAGGCGGCCCACCTCTCGGATCAGGGTCTCCAGCAGGCGGCAGGCGGTCTTGTCCGCCCCCTCCCAGGTAAGGTAGCGCCCCGCCATGTCCAGACACTCCCGGTAGATGCTCTGCGCCGGGCGGTCCGGCCGCAGGAGCCGGGTGTTCTCCGGCACCGGCAGGGCGTGGATGTCCGCCAAGATCTCCGCCGCCGCCCCCATGTCCTCCTCGTACCGCAGGTGGCGGCCCGGTAGCCAGGTCATCACCAGGGCGCCGTAGGGCAGGATGGCCCGGCTGTCGTCATAGAACAGGGGCCGGGGCGTGCGGCCGGTGGGGAGCAGGTCGGTGAGGGCGAAGAACTCGTAGGCAATTTGGTCCGGCAGGTGCATCTGGCTGCCGGTGTTCACCCGCAGCACCAGGTCCTGGCCGGTGGCCGGGTGGCGGAAGCGGAAGTTGGCGTTGTACTCCCCCTGTCCCAGGGAGGCGAAGGGGATATCCGTCCCCGGCGGCAGGCCCAAAGGGTCCAGAAAGGCCGGGCTGTGGACGTATTGCTGAAAGGCTTCCGTATGGATCATGAGGCGCCTCCTGTTGGGAAGAGTTGTCTTAAGTACCGGGCGGTGTGGCTCTCCGCCCCCGCCAAGGCACGGCGGAGGGCCCGCAGGTCCTCCGGGGTGTCCACGTCGGCGCAGGCCGGGGCCGGGGCGAAGGAACGGCCCGCCGCTTCCAGGGCCGCCACAGCGTCTCCGTACACGTCGCCGCTTCCATACCGCTTGCCGGCGAAGAGAGATGGGCAGGGCCGTTTCAGCCCCACCAGATAGTAGCCGCCGTCTAGGGTGGGGCCCAGGGTGGCGTCCGCCCCCTCCAGGGCGGCGAAGGCCCCGTTGAGGTGGGCGGCGGTGAGCAGGGGCAGGTCCGAGCCGATGAGGACACAGGGGCTGTGGCCCAGGGCCAGGACGCGGTCCATGGCCGCCGCCATCCGCTGTCCCAGGTCCGCCCCCTCCTGGGGGAAGAGGCCCCGGGCGAAGGGGAAGATGTCCGCCAGCGGTCCCCGGCCTCCCTCCGGGGTGTAGGCCACGTATACCGCCGCCCCGGTCTCCCGGCAGGCCCGGGCCACGTCCCGAAGAAAGGCGGCATGGAGCCCGGCGCAGGCCTCCCCGGAGAGGAGGGGCATGAGCCGGGTCTTGGTCCGGCCCGGCACCGGCGCCCGGGTGAAGCAGATGACGGCTCTATCCATGTTTCGCCTCCTCATCGGGGTAAAAGATCGCGTTTGACAGGTCCACCCAGCAGCGAAGGGTGTGGCCCACTGGCCAGGGGAGCGGCGACCGCAGGGGGATGTCCAGCGCCGTGCCGTCCGCCGTCACCCACCTAGTCAGAGTATCCGCCCCCCGGAAGCGGCACTCTGTCAGGCGCAGGGCCAGAGGGCCGGGGCGGGCCAGGTCCACGGCGGCGGGGCGGAGGAGCATGTGGTACCGCCCCGGCGGCAGCTCCGCCGGGCAGGTCAGGCAGGGGGAGGTGAAGGTCCCCTCTTCCACCCGGCCCGCCAGATAGGCGCGCCCGCCGAAGTAGTCCGCCGCCCGGCGGCTCACCGGGCGGCCGTACACCGCCTCCGGCGTGTCCTGCTGGATCAGCTCCCCCTCCAGCAGCAGGGCAACCTGGTCGCTCATAGCCAGGGCCTCCCGCTGGTCGTGGGTCACCAGAATGGTGGTGGCGGCGAACTCCCGGTGGAGGGAGAGGACCAGCTCCCGCATGTCCTCCCGCAGGTCCTCGTCCAGGGAGGAGAAGGGCTCGTCCAGCAGCAGCAGGGCCGGCTCCGCCGCCAGGGCCCGGGCCAGGGCCACCCGCTGCTGCTGCCCGCCGGAGAGGGTGTCGATCCGCCGCCGGCCACAGCCCGGCAGCTGGACCCGCTCCAGCAGGGCCTCCGCCCGCTCCAGCCGCTGCCGCCGGTCCACTCCCCGCATCTTCAGGGGGAAGGCCACGTTCTCCGCCGCCGTCATGTGGGGGAACAGCCGCAGGTCCTGAAAGACGATCACCGCCCCCCGCCTGTGGGTGGGCAGGGCCGTCACGTCCCGGCCCCCTAGGAGGACCTGTCCCCCAGTGAGGGGCACCAGCCCCGCCACGGCTTTCAGCAGGGTGCTCTTTCCGCCGCCGGAGGGGCCCAGCAGGGCCAGAAAGGCCCCGTCTTCCACTGCCAGGGACACATGGCGCAGGATGGGCGCGCCTCCCAGGGAGACGGAAAGATCATTGATACGCAGTTCCATTACAGCTCGCCCCTCCTCTCCAGGCGGTGGATGGCCCACTCGAACAGGGCGAACACCAGCAGGGCCGAGCCGGTGAATACCGCAGCGTAGGCGGAGGCCAGGGGACGGTCTCCGCTCTGGATGTAGGGCACCAGCACCATGGCCAGGGTCCGGACCCGGCCGCCCCCCACGATGAGGGTGGAGAAGTACTGGCTGTAGGACAGGGTGAAGGCCATGGACAGGGAGGAGAGGATGCCGGGGACCAGCCGGGGCAGGGTGGCCCACCGGAAAGCTGCCAGAGGCCCGGCCCCCAGCACCGCCGCCTGCTCCTCCAGGTTTGCCCCCACTGCCGCCGTCACGTCGGTCAGGATGGCAATGGCGTAGGGCAGGGCGGTCACCAGGTGGACCAGCAGCACCCCCGCCACCGTGTCCGCCAGCCCCAGGCGGAGAAAAACCAGGTGGACGCCGATGGCGAACACCGTGCCGGGGATCAGCAGGGGCAGCAGGCCGCAGAACCGGGCCAGAGACCTCCCGGGAAACCGGTAGAGCTCCGTGGCCCGGGCGGTAAGGACCGCCACTGCGGTGCTGAGGACCGCAGTGGTCCCCGCCAGGGCCACGCTGCTGCCCAGGAGCCGGAGGAGGCTTGTGGAGCCGAACAGCAGCTCCCGGAGGGTCCGGAGGGTGTAGGTCTCCGGGGTCAGCCGGGGCCAGGGCCACCGGCCCGTGACGCTCCACACCAGCAGCAGCGCCGCCGGCAGGAGGATACACACCGCCGTGACCAGCAGAAGCAACCGTGAAAACCACTTCTTACCCATGATTTCCTCCCATCCGCCGCAGCAGCCGCCGGGTGAGGAGGGCGTAGAGCCCCGCCATGGCCACGGACAAAACCAGGATCACGCCGTACATGGCCATGGCGTAGGGCCGGTCCCGGAGCTCCGGGCTCATGTAGGCGAGGTACGCCTCCACCGGCAGGGCCTTGGGCAGGGTGGCCCCCAGGAGCATAGGCAGCTCGTAGCCCCCGAAAGCGAAGATGAAGATGATGAGGGTGGCCCGGCACACCGCCGGCAGGCTCAGGGGCAGGGTGACGGAAAAGAAGCTCCGCAGAGGGGAGGCGCCCAGGTCCTCCGCCGCCTCCCCTAGGGTCCCGCTGACCCCGGACATGAGGGCCAGGGTGAAGTAGGCCACGAAGGGGACCTCCTTCCACAGGTAGGCCGCCACGGCCCCCTCATAGCCCGGGGTGTACAGCAGCTGGGGGAACTGGGTGAAGTCGGAGATCAGGCCAAGGGCGCAGGCCAGCCGGGCCAGGAGCCCTGTCTGGGAGAAGATCAGGATGGTGAACAGGGCCACCACCGCGTGGGGTACTAGGATGGGGAGCCGCAGGACGTAGGTGATGGCCCCTCCGGAGCGCCCCCGGACGGTCAGGGCGGCGCACACCGCCGTCCCCAGAACGGCGGCCAGGAGAGCGGAGCCGGCGGCGACGCCCAGGCTGACGGCCAGAGACCGGAGAAAATCCTCATCCCGGAGAATATCCAGATAGTAGGAGAAGGTGATCTCCTCCAGGCCGAAGGCGGGTACCCACCCCAGGCTCTGGGCCAGGACGCAGGCGCAGGCGGCCAGCACCAGCAGCGTGACGGCTGCCAGGGGCAGCAGGAGGAAAAAAACGGTCCTCGGTTTTCTCATGGCGCTCCTCTCCGGGAACGGGAAAGAGGCGCGCCCAATGGGCGCGCCCTTCGGTCCCTTGTCAGTCGTTATATTGGCCCACCACCTCGTCCAGCCAGATTTCCTCGATCACCGGCACCAGGTCCGCCGGCATCTCCGGCAGGCGATGGCTGAGGAGCTCTGCCTGGGTGAGGACGCCCTGGCCCAGGTCCACGGCGTCGAAGGCGGCCCGCTCCTCCTGGCTGAGCTTGTCCGCGTCCACCACCGGCAGCTCCCGCAGGGTCTCGTACTGGCTGAGCTGCACCTCGGCGGAGAGGATGGCGTCGATGACCACCATGGCCCCGGCCTTGTTGGGGGAATTGAAGGCGATGGCCATGTAGTTGGTGTTGCCGATGGTGCCGTTATCAAACACAAAGGTCCGGGTGGTGTCGCTGAGGAGGCCCTGGTCGATGCCGGTGGCCACGGTGAAGGGGGCGTAGCTCATGGACATCACCAGCTCCCCGTCGGCGAACATGGAGTCCACGGTGGTGGAGGTATCCGGGAAGGTCCGGCCCTCGTTCCACAGATAGGGGTTCAGCTCCCGGAGGTACTCCAGGGCGGGCTCTATGGCGGCTTTCACCGTGTCATAGTCCGCTTCCATGTCCTGGAACTGCTCCCAGCCGCACACCTCATAGATGATGTTGCGGACGAAGGCGCTGCCGGTGAAGTCCGGCGGGGCGGGGTAGGTGACCCGGCCGGGGTACTGCCGGCAGTAGTCCAGCAGCGCTTGAGCGGAGGCGGGGGCCTCCGGGGTGACGGCGCTGTCGTTGTAGAGCACCAGCTGGGCCTTGGCGTAAGGGGCCTCGTAGCCCTCGATGGGCATGGAAAAGTCGTTCAGGGTCTCCGGATCCTCGGTATCGATGTAGGCCTCCACATTGGGCAGCTTGTCGGTGAAGGGGCCGTAGAGCAGGCCGTTCTCCTTGGCGGAGTAAAAGTTCTCGCCGTTGATCCAGATCATGTCGATGCTGCCGGCCTCCGTTCCCGCCTCCTTCTCACCGGCCAGCTTGGCCAGGATGTCCTCAATGTTCATCCCCACCACCTCCAGGGTGATGTCGTAGCGCTCGGAGACGTAGTCCGCTACGGCGGAGTTCAGCCAGTTGTTTCGGTTCTCATCGCCGCCCCATCCGTAGAAGGTGACGGTGGTGCCCCGGGCGGCCTCCACGACCTCCTCCCAGGAGGCGGCCTCCAGGTCCAGCCCGGCGGAGCCGGTCCCCTCCCCGCTCCCGCCGCCGCAGGCCGCCAGGGAGAGGGCCATGGCCAGGGCCAGGAGCAGGGTCAGCATTCGTTTCACACGCATGGTCAAAAAAGTCCTTTCTCTTTCTTCCCTCTCACATGTCGATCCGGGCGGAGAGGATGGCGTCGTATACATGCCGGCGGTAGACCTCCCGGTCCCGGATCCGGGGCAGGCGCGCCCGGAGGGGCGGTCCGTCAGCCAAAAGCTGCCCCGTCCCCAGGGACGCCGCCGTGGGGGTGATGATGCGCTCCCCGCCGGAAAAGAGGTCCGGCCGGAGCAGCTGCGCCGCCGCCATCACGTCCCAGTTGATGAAGCCCTGGAGGTTCCAAGCCCGTTCATAGACCTGAAACCAGTCCTCCAGGACCTGGGGCAGGAACCGGGCGGCGGGGGTATGGCTCTCCGCCAGCCGATTCCGGAGCTCCCCGGCGGGGAAGTAGGAGTCCAGGCAGTTCTGGGCGGTGGCCACCGCCACGTTTTTTCCCCGGGAGAGGACCGCCAGGGCCGCCTCCGGGTCCACGGAGAAGTTCAGCTCCGTCATGGGCCGCCCGCCCACCACCAGGGGGCCGGTGACCCCGCCCATAAGGGATATGGCGGAGACATTGTCAAAGAAGCCGCGGTCCGCTGCCCATGCCCCCAGCAGGTTGGTGGCGGAGCCGGTGACCAGCAGCCGCAGGGCCCCGGCCCACTTCCGTGCGGCCTCCGCAAGAAACTCCGCCGCCGGGGAGGCCCGGTGGGCAGGGCCGTTGGCCCCCCGGAGCACCGGGATGTCCTCCCGGCCCCACCGGGCCAGCAGGTCCAGGGTGTTGCGATAAACTACTTCCTGGGTGCTGTTGCCGAAGGAGCAGGTCACCGCCAGCAGCTCCACCTGGGGGGAGCCCAGCAGATAGAGAAGGGCCAGGCCGTCGTCCACGTCCCGGCCCGGGACCCCCATAGTATTGTCGCAGTCGAGAATCAGGGGAACCCGGTCCGTCATGGCGACACCGCCTTTCTCAGGTTCCGCGTGAAAGCCAGTCGGTTGCCCCAGCCACGGTGGCCGCTGGGGCCAAAGAGCATCTCCAGCAGATGGAAGGTTGGAAGCCCCTCCCCCCGGAAGGCCCCCAGACACCCCTCGCAGCAGCTGACAACCGGCAGTCCCGCTGGGAACTCCGCCGTCCGCTGCCGGCGCATGGCGGCGCTTTTCTCCGGGTCCAGGGTGTGGGCCATGTGGTAGTTGCCGCAGCAGATGGTCCGCTCCCGGCAGTGGGCGGGCTCGGCGACCACCGCTCCCGCCAGGGCCAGCAGGGCCCGGACCGCCTCCTGGTCCGCTTTCTCCCGGCGGGTGGGGCAGGGGTCGTGGACCACGCAGGATCTTGCCGGAGCCGGGGCCAGATCCTCCGGGCGGAGACGCTGCTCCAGCACAGGCCAGAGGGAGATGACCTGAACGCCCCCCAGCTCCCGCAGCTGGACGCCGCAGTTGGGGCAGGCGGTGTAGACCCGCTCCACCCCCCGCCGCTCCAGCAGACGGCGGAGCTTCTTCCGCCGCTTTTCATACCGCTCCGGCTCCAGGTACCGGGTGGGCTGGCCGCAGCAGCAGGCGGAGAGGCCCATGTCCTTCTCCTCCCGCCGCAGGACCGCCAGAGTCCGCTCCAGGATGGCGGGGTCCAGGCTCATCAGGGCGCAGCCCGGCCAGAACACCGCCCGGCTGGCGGTCAGGCCCATGAGGGGCGGGCTGAAGGAGGCGGCCTGGTGGACCGCCATCCCCAGGCGGCCCGCCTTATCCATTCTTTTTCTCCCCGGCGGCCTTCTTTGCCTGCCGGTCGTTGTAGAGGCCCTTGGCGATGACGCACAGGATGCTCAGGGCGAAGATGCACAGCAGGGCGGTGACGAAGTACTTCACCCCGCCGGTGAGCATGCCGCCCACATAGGAGTAGACGATGGTAGCGGGGAGCTGGCCCACGCCGGTGGCCAGGAAGAAGGACCAGAAGCCGATGGAGGTCAGCCCGGCGAAGTAGCTCACCGCGTCAAAGGACACGAAGGGCAGCAGGCGGCAGACCAGGATGGTGTTCCGGCCATACTTTTGGAAGTAGCCCTCCACGCTGGCCAGGGCGCCCTTGCCGGCGTACTTCTCCACCGCGTCCCGGCCCAGGGCCCGGGCGATGAAGAAGCACAGGGCCGCCCCGGCCATGGCGCTGGACCAGGAGAGGATGGCCCCCTGCCACCAGCCGAAGATGGCGGCGTTGGCGAAGGTGATGAGGAAGGCGGGCAGGGGAGCGATCACTGAGGAGAACACCATCAGCAGGAAGGAGATCACCGCAGCGTAGGTCCCGTAGGAGCGGATGAAGTCCACCACCGCCCCCACGTCCGCCGAGCCCAGCACGGCGGCGGCGTGGTCTACATAGGTCCTTACCGTGGGGACGGCGAAATAGACGGCCACCAGCACCGCCGCCGCCCCGATCACATACCATTTCCAATACTTTCTTTTCACGCTTTATGTTCTCCCTTCTTGTTGTCCTCCCCGGCGGGAAAGAGCCGCCGTCCCAGCCAGGCGGTCCCAGCCAGCAGCAGCGCCAGCAGGCCCAGAGCCAGCCAGAAGCCCGGGGAGGCGGGGTCCAGGGCCTTGTCCCCGATGTTGATAAAGACCACCGTGCCGGGGATGATGCCGATGGCCGAGGCCGCCAGATATGTCCCCAGGGACATGGAGGTCAGGCCAAAGGTGTAGTTGATGAGGTTGTAGGGCACGGCGGGGATCAGCCGCAGGATCACCAGCAGCACAAAGCCCTCACGGCCCCCGGCCCGCTCCAGCCGGGCCCGCCACCGGGGCGAGAGCTTCCGCTCCACGTAGCGGCGGACGGCCTCCCGACCCACGTACCGGGACAGGAGGAACATCAGCGCGCAGTTGAGCATGGCCCCCAGGAAGGTGTAGGCGCTGCCCGCACACAATCCGAAGAGCAGTCCCCCCGCCAGGGCCAGCACCGCAACCGGGAAGAACATCGCCGGCAGCAGGACGAAGAGGCCCACATAGGCCGCCGGGGCCCAGGACCCCAGGCCTGCCAGGCTGTCCCGGATGTCCTGGGCGGAGACCCGGGAAAAAATCAGCCCATACAGGGCAATGACCGCCAGGACCCCGAGGAGGGCGGCGGCCGGAAGTCGATATCGTTTCATGATGTCACCAACGGTTAGAGCCTGTTTTTGTCTATTATACGGAAGCGTCTGGTGGAATGTCAAATATATTTCCCATAAACGGCATTGTTAATTTCAATAAACGCCCCGTCATCTACTGCTTTTTTCATTTTGACTTTTCCACCCCGCTGGGGTACAATACGGCAAGCCTCACGGGGCTGAGAACGATATGTAAAACCAGATATCGCAAGGAAGATTTGGAGGTAACTACAATGAAGAAGCTGTACGCTGTTCTGCTGGCCATGGTGATGGTCCTGTCCCTGGCCGCCTGCAGCCAGAACGCCGCCAACAATGCCGGCAGCGGCGACGAGGGTGAGAGCCAGAATGTTGAGATGCAGTACATGAGCCTGGAGGAACTGTCCGACGTGCTGGGCACCGACGGGTACACCGTCCTGGACGTGCGGAAGGCCGCCGACTATGAGACCTCTCACATCCCCGGCGCCGTGTCCGCCGACATGGACGCCGCCGTCAACGGCGACACCGCCGCTGGCGAGGAGACCATGACCACCGCCACCGAGGGCCTGGACGACACCCTGGTCGTCGTCTGCTACTCCGGCAACGCCTATGCTCAGGCCACCACCAACGCCCTGAGCGCCATCGGCTATGACATGTCCAAGGTCTACACCCTGGAGGGCGGCTTCAACGCCTGGAGCGAGACCTACCCCGACAACGTGGAGTAAGCCGCTGAAAAATACATCCTGTCAGTCAAATCGGGAGGTTCCGCATCGCGTCCGCGATGCGGGACCTCTTTTTAGTCTGTCAAAAAATCCTGACAGACTGAGATATTAAGTGTCCCCGTTACTTTAATTTTATGATAGAGGTATCGTAAATAGATTCTGCTCTGCCCATCTACAAAACATATGATGAGCTTCCTA
>DVGP01000238.1 GCA_018712665.1 Candidatus Pelethomonas intestinigallinarum
CGAGGGCCTTTCGCAGGAGCCCTGCCGGCCTCGGATTGAACGCGCCTTCGGCGCAGGTGGAGGCAGCGGGTGCTTTCCTGGACCCCGACGGGGCTCGAACCCGCTTCCCGGCATCCCACGAAAGGCCCAAGGGCCTTTCGCAGGAGCCCTGCCGGCCTCGGATTGAACGCGCCTTCGGCGCAGGTGGAGGCAGCGGGTTCGAAGGGACCTCATCTCCTATTCCAGAACAAAAGCCCCCAACCGTAAGGTTGGGGGCTTTTGTTCTGGAGCGGGCGACGGGGCTCGAACCCGCTACCTCCACCTTGGCAAGGTGGCGCTCTACCAGATGAGCTACGCCCGCAGAACGTGTGTATTATAGCAAGGTTTTTCCTCCTTGTCAACTACAATTTCACGTTCTCCGGCAGGTTTTATCATCTAATCTCCTCCGTGGGAGCTTCGGCCTGGACAGGCGGGAGCTCCGCCAGCAAAATCTCCACGATTTCCGCCGTGTCCCGGTCCGGGTAGAACCGGATCTCCCAGGGGCAGGGGGGATACTCCGGCTCTGTCTCCGCCGCGGGGGCCTCCTCCGCAGAGCTCTCCTCCTGGGCCGTGCCGCCGCTCTGCGTCTCTTCGCCGGCGTCTGACGGCGCCTCCGTCTCCTCCGGCGGCGCCTGGTCCCCGGAGGGCTCCCCGGACGCCTCGCCGCCCGGGGCGGGCTCCTCCGGCGCGGCCTGGACGGCGCACAGCTCCCGCCACAGCTGCTCCACCGCGTCAATGGCCTCCTGCCGGGGGATTTCGTAGGAGAAGCGGGCGGTAAGCTTCTCGTGGCCCTCCCGCACCGCCAGACGCAGCAGATCCACCAGGGACTGGGCGTCGGACAAGGTCATCAGGCTGTCCGGGTCCGCCGCCCCCTCACGATAGGCAATGTTCCAGGTGAGGGTGCAGTGGTCCTCAGTCCTTTGGTAGAGGAAGGACATCTCCTCCACCAGGTAGGCCCCCAGAGCCGTCTCCTCCCGGACCTCCCGGGAGGCCTCCACCACCTGGGAATAGGGGGCATCGGAGTCGGTGTAGAAGCGGATGGTCCCCTCCTCGGACCGCTGCTCCACCAGCATCAGCAGGGAGTTGACCAGCTCCTGGTAGCTCTCTGCCCGGAGGGCGTCCTCCTCCGTGTCCCAGTAGCTGTCGGCGTAGGGCTCCACCACGCTGTAGTCCCGCTCCAGCAGGGAGGCGCAGCCGCTCAGCGCCAGAACCAGCGCCAGCAGCCCGGGCCATATTCTCTTTGCCACGCCGCCACCTCCCAACTGAAAACGTATCCTGACGCGCCTCACCGCTCCTGCCGCGGGATCAGTACCCCAGCTCCTGGTCCACCAGCACCACCTCCATGTCCATGGGGCGGATCTTCTGGTAGAATACCACCAGGGCCCGGCAGATCCGGTCGGGGCTGTGGCAGTCGTAGCAGCGGTCCGCCTTGGCGGCGCAGGGGGTCTGGCGCTTCAGCCGCTGGGCGTTCTTGGGGGCCACCACGTTCCGCACCCGGTGGAGGGCGCTGGCAAAGTCCGGGGACACCTTGTTCTTCCCGGCCACAAAGTAGACCTTCCGGTGGCCGTAGAGGGAGGAGGCCACCCGGTTGCCGTTGCCGTCGATGTTCAGAATCTCCCCGGTGTCCTCGGCGATGCCGTTGGCGGAGAGGATGTACACCTCCGCCGCCGCGGCCATGGCCTGGCACTCCTCCGGGGAGCAGGGGGTGTAGCCGTGGCTGAAGACCACGTTGTGGGTGGAGAGGCTCTCCTTCAGCCCCAGGTCCGCGATGGTCATGGACCCGCCCATGCCCACGGTGATGCCGTCGATCTCCCGGTTGAGGTAGGCCGCCGCCTCCTCCCCCGTGGCGAACACCGACACCTGAAAGCCGTTGCGCTCCAATGTCTCCTTTAATTTCTCAAATGCCATACCTTTTCCTTCCTTTCTTCTTCCGAATTGCTGCTATTTTGATGGCGCTGGGCCAGCGCATGGCACCGATGGGCTGAGATTCGCCCATCGCCGGGCGGGTGGGAGAGAAACATTTCTTCTCCCGAATTGCTGCTATTCTATTCGATGGCTTGTGGGGCCTGCGGGCCCCACACCCCAGGAATGGGGAGTTTCGCCCCCCGGGGCGAGTGACTTTTTCGACGCCGAAAAAGTCACCAAAAAGGCGCCGGGGACACCCCGGTCCCCGATTTTTTGTCTTAACCGGTCTTTATCAGACTTGGGGCATCTTTGCACCGAATTAGTTTTTGTTATCTAATCTACAGCGGGTCTATCAACGATGCTTCGCCTGCCGGCCTCTTAAAGGGGGACATTTTTCTATTTTCTCTTACGGCAGACCAGCTCGTCCAGGGAAATGTCATACAAATCGGCCAGGGCGATCAGGACCTCCATTGACGGTGTACGCTCGCCATATTCGTAGCGTTGGTAGGCACGGACAGTCAGACCAACCGATTCGGCAACGGCCGTCTGGGCAAGGCCCCTTTGCTTACGCAGCTTGAGAAGATTTTCAGAAAAAGTCATAACACTACCTCACATATCTCTTGACACTGATCGTTTGTTCATGGTATGATGGCCTCAGGACAATGATCGAATGAACATGGTCGAAGGGTTTTTATGGACGAATATTTGGAATGTTTATATAGCTATCTTATGGAAAACAAGTTCGTGGAACTGAACGACAGGACGGAGTATATTGCTCTCAAGAATATGAGGGACCATGCGGAAAAGGCGCTGATGGGGGATCTGTCGGAGGAACAGCGGGCTCTATTCCACCGCTATCTGGAGCGGGAGAGCACGGTGTATTCTCTGGAGCAGCAGTATCTGTTTTCCCAAGCCTTCTCGCTGGGTCTCCGCCTTTCCCATTCATAGGCACCGCCGGGAGTGCCCGTAGGAAACGGAGATGACGATAGGTCCCGCGGGGGAATCCAAAGGGGGCGTTGCCCCCTTTGTGTCGTCGTGGGGGAGGGGTACATAGGGGAGGGACCCCATCGAAAGGGTCCCTTCCCTATGCGCCCTTTTGCCTACTTTTCCGGCGAGGGAAAAGTAGGCCGGGGCACGGGGGCGGAGCCCCCGAAAGGTTTCGGGAAGAAACATATTTCTTTCCCGCCCGCCCGGCGATACGCGAATCATCCCTGCATCGGCCAGATGCGCTGGCACAGATCCATCAAAAAAGAGGGGGCGCGGGGGCGGAGCCCCCGAAAGGTAAATCAATATTCAACCGTACACCTCTTGTGCACCCACCGGTACAGCGGAAACACAACAACGACCGCCGGGAGGGTCAGCAACGTCTCCCCCAGGGCGATCTCCCCCATGAGGAGGAAATCCTCCCCGCCGGAGAGCCAGGCGAATAAGATCCGCAGCCCGGCGGTGAGCAGGAGGGACAGAACGGATACCACCAGGGCGCAGAGAAAGCCGGGGGAGAGGAGGTTCTCCCCGATGAGGGCGGCGATCACCCCCGCCAGGGTGAAGGCCAGGGTGTAGAACCCGTCGAAGGGCCCCACCACCAGCAGGTCGCAGACCACCCCCAGGACCAGGGCGAACACCGAGCCCCGCCGCAGCCCCTCGTAGGAGGCGGCCACCGCCGGCAGCATGGGGTAGAGGAAGGGGGTCAGCCCCCAGACGGTGATCTGGTCCAGCACCAGGTACTGGAAGGCGAAGAGGGCGATGGTGGCCAGGCCGTACACCGTCCACTTGAACACAATATAGCTCTTGGGCAGCATGGGCGGGCCTCCTCAGTCCACGATGGTGAAGTCGGTGATGATAAAGACCTGCTCCAGGTTCTCCAGGTCCGCCTCCGGGCGGATGACGGCGTACTGGGAGAGGCCGTCGTCGCTGGCGGCCACCTCCTCCACATAGCCGATGACCAGCTGGGAGGGGTAGTAGTCCCCCAGGCCGGCGGTGACCACCAGGTCCCCGGTCATCACATCCGGGTCCGCCCCCAGGTACTCCAGCCGCAGCCGCCCCTGGCTCATGAGGCTGAAATCCCCCTGGGCCAGGGCGTTGGCGCCGCTGCGGAAGACCAGGGCCCCGATGCTGGTCTCGCTGTCGATGACAGTGCGGACGGTGGACCAGTTCAGCCCCGCCTCCGTCACCACCCCCACCAGATAGCCCGCCTCGGTGATGGCGCAGTCCCCCACCGACACGCCGTGGGAGGTGCCCTTGTTGACGGTGATCATGCTGGACCAGTTGGAGTAGTCCCGCTCCACGATCCGGGCGGACTCGAAGGTCAGGTCCCGCCGCTGCTCCCGCAGGCCCAGCAGCTCCCGGAGACGGGCGTTCTCCTCCCGGTCATACTCCGCCTGGCGGATGGAGGCCTCCGCCTCCGCCAGGGCCTGGCGCAGCTCCTCGTTCTCCGCCTTCAGCGCGTCGAACTCGGTGAAGTAGTCCACCCACTCCTCCACCTGGGAGGTGATGGCGGCCCCCGCCGCCCGGAAGGGGGAGGCGATGATCCCGGCGACGTTGGGCAGGGCGGCGGAGGTGGTGGAGAAGTAGGTCATCACGCTGAGGATCACGGCGATCACCACCGCCAGGGACAGCACGATGACCCCGTATTTTGTCAGCAGTCGCTTCACGGCTCCTCCCCTCCGCCCAGCAGGTCCACGCCGAAGTCCGAGAGCATCCGCCCCAGCAGGAACAGGGGCAGGCCCATCACGTTGCAGTAGTCCCCCCGGATGCCCTCCACGAACAGGGCCCCCAGGCCCTGGATGCCGTAGGCCCCGGCCTTGTCCATGGGCTCCCCGGTGTCGATGTACGATTCGATCTCCCGGTCCGTCAGGGGGCGGAAGTGGACGGCGGTGGACTCACAGCGGGTGTCCGCCCGGTCCCCCCGGCACACCGTCACCCCGGTGCAGACCTGGTGCTCCCGGGCGGAGAGGGAGCGGAGCATGGCCCGGGCCTCCTCCCGGCTGTGGGGCTTGCCCAGGCGCAGGCCGTCAAGAAACACCATGGTGTCGGCGGCGATGATAATGGCCTCGCCGTCGTCCGCCATGTCCCGGGCGGCCCGGGCCTTCCGCCGGCAGATGGAGGAGACGATCTCCTCCGGGGACAGGGCCGGGTCATAGCTCTCGTCCACGTCCGGCACCAAAATGGTAAAATCCTCCAGTCCCAGCTGCCCCAGCAGCTGCCGCCGCCGGGGGGACTGGGAGGCGAGAATGATCCGCGGCATGGTCAGGCACCTCTTTTCTTCATTTTACCGGCCGGTGGAGCCGAAGCCCCCCTGGCCCCGCTCCGTCTCCGGCAGAGCGTCCGTCACCAGGAGCTCCGGCCGCAGCACCGGCACCACCATGAGCTGGGCGATCCGGTCCCCGGGAAGGACGGTGTAGTCCTCCCTCCGCGTGTTCCACAGCCCCACCCCCAGGGGGCCCCGGTAGTCGCTGTCGATGACCCCGATGCCGTTGGAGAGGGTGACGCCGTGGCGGACCCCCATGCTGGAGCGCACCGCCAGGATGCCCACGCAGCCCTCGGGGATGGCCACCGCCAGGCCCGTGGGCACCATGGCCAGCTCCCCGGCGGGGATCACCATGGGCTCGTCCAGGCAGGCGTGGAGGTCCACCGCCGCCGCCCCCGCCGTGGCGTAGTAGGGGAGGGGGATCTCTTTTCCTATTTTATCCGATAACGGCTGGATCAATAGCTGGAGTTTTTGATTATCCATCGCAATATTTTCTTTCTTTATTACTGATAGTTGTTGTTTTGTGGGCAGACTGCTCTGACGGCCGGGAGCAGTGGGGGCTAAGGCCCCACACCCGTTTTTAATGGCGCTGGGCCAGCGCATGGCACCGATGGGCTGAGATTCGCCCATCGCCGGGCGGGTGGGGGAGAAACATGTTTCTCCCGAATGGGTACCATTCTATTCGATGGCTTCCGGGCCTCCCCGGCCCGGACCCGGGTCACTTTTTCCACGGCGAAAAAGTGACCAAAACGCCGCCGGGGACACCCCGGTCCCCGATTTTTGCCCAATCGGTCTGTATCAATGGGGAAACTTCTCTGCCACTGAATTGCGTTTTAACATCTAATCTTCGGTTTGGTGGTCAACGAGACTTCGGCTGCCGCCCTGTTAAAGGGGGACATGTTTCTATTGGTGCTTGTCGATACACTTTTCTTACAACGGACCCTCGGGAGTATCCATAGGAAACGGAAGGGACTATAGGGCCAATGGGGGATTCCACAAGGGGGGCGGGCGCCCCCCTTTGTGTCGTCGTGGAAGAGGGGGTCACGGGGGAGAAACCCCATCGAAAGGGTTTCTCCTCCCGTGCGTGCTTTTGCCTACTTTTCTCACGAGAGAAAAGTAGGTCGGGGTGTGGGGCTGAAAGCCCCATAAAAGAGGTCCGGGGGCGGAGCCCCCGAAAAGCGGTGTG
>DVGP01000239.1 GCA_018712665.1 Candidatus Pelethomonas intestinigallinarum
GTGATGTGGCCCATGCCGTTGACCTCCACATAGCCGTTCTCCCGCAGGCGCTTCATGGCCACGCTGACGCTGGGCTTGGAGAACTCCAGCTCCGCGGCGATGTCGATGGCGTGGACCTCACCGTTGCGCTTGTTCAGGATCAGGATCGCCTCCAGATAGTTTTCCGCGGACTCCTGTATCTTCATATGCGGCCCTCCGTCACAGTCGTAGTGATTGAAGCAGATTATACCACGTTTGCGGGCCGATGGCAAGGGCGGGTCACACCCGGCGGAGCTTCCGCCGGAGCAGGGCCAGCCCCGCCGCCGCCAGGGCGGCGGCCAGGACCAGGGGCAAAAGCTTTTTCATAGGCGTCACCTCTCAACGATCTTGTAGTAGGTCCGGGCGGTGAGCAGATACACCACCCCGTAGACCAGGAAGAACACCAGCACCGTGCCCAGGGTGCACAGGGCGGTGAGGGTGGTGTTGTACACCTGGAACAGGGTCAGCAGCTTCTCCACCATGTTGAAGTCGAAGAGGATGTGGATCGCCGCCACGGCGATGGGCAGGAAGAACACCATGAGCACCTGGCTGCGGATGGAGGCGCGGACCTCCTCCCGGCTGAGCCCCACCTTCTGCATGATCTCGAACCGGGCCTTGTCCTCGTAGCCCTCGGAGATCTGCTTGTAGTAGATGATGAGCACCGTGGCCATGAGGAAGATGGTCCCCAGGAAGATGCCCAGGAACAGGAACCCGCCCGCCAGGCCGTAGGCGTCGGCCTCCACGTCGCAGCGCAGGGTCCAGCCGCAGGACCACCACTTGCCGGTCCCCGCAAACACGGCGTCATCCCTTACATACTGGTTGTATGCCTGCTGGACGGCACGCAGCTCCTCGTCGGTGGCGTCCACGCTGAAACTGGCCTGCCACTCCATCCAGGAGCTGTCCTCGCCGTAGGCCTCCTTCTGATTCTCATAGAGCTCCATGAGGGCGGCGGTGTCCGCCACCACCAGCGTGCTGGTATCGGAGACTGCGGCGTCAGCAGAGAGGGATTCCTCCAGATGCTGAGCCACGGTCAGGTCGGACCGGCCGAAGCTCCCCGCCCCCTCCAGGGCGCCCCAGTGGATGGTGAGGACGTCCTCCTCACCGCCAAAAGCTACCTCCCCGGCCTCCAGGCCCAGGGATACGCCGGTGGCGGCGGCGTAGGCGTCCTGGGTGAGGACCTGGATGGTGGTGATGGCCGTACCCAGAGTAACCAGATCGTTTTCCGTGGTGTAGCTGCTGTCAGGGAGACGGCCCACGGTGAAGGTGAAGGAGGAGTAGATCAAGTCCTCCGACACACTGTACCCCTGGTCCTGGATGAAGCCCTCCTGGAAGCGCAGCATGGCGGCGGGGTCGAAGGGCTCCGCCTCGTCGGGGTCGTAGCGGACCAGGACGGTCAGGTCGCTGGGGGCCTGCCGGTTCACGATGTCCTGGGTGCCCAGGTACAAGGAGAGAGTGCCGGAGACCATGACCATCACCATGGTGGAGAGGATGCAGATGTTAGCCAGGCCCACGGCGTTCTGCTTCATGCGGTAGAGCATGCCGGAGACGCCGATGAAGTGGCTGGTCTTGTAGTAGAACCGCTTGTTGGCCCGCAGGGCCTTGAGAACGAAGATGCTCACGGCGGTGAAGAGGCAGTAGGTGCCGATGATGACCAGGAACACCGCCACGAAGTAAAAGGCGATGGCCTCCATGCCGTTGGTGGTCCGCAGGGCGATGTAGTAGCCGGCCCCCAGGGTGAGAACTCCCAGGAGGGTCATGAACCACTTGGTCCTGGGCTCCCGCTCCCCCACCTGGCCGCCGTAGAGGAGCTCAATGGGCTTGGAGACCCGGACCTTGTTCAGGTTGGACAACAGGGTCAGGCCGATGAGGACGCCGAAGAGGATGGCGGTGCGGGCCATGGCGTCCCAGGAGATGGCGAAGCCGAAGGGCACGGCGAAGCGCAGGAGCTTGTAGAGTGCCAGGGTCACCAGCTTGTGGAAGAGGAGACCGGTCAGAAGTCCGCAGACGATCCCCGCCCCGCCCACGAACAGCGTCTCGAAGAAGAGCACCGCGGCGATGTGGCTCTTGCCCATGCCTAAGATGTTGTAGAGGCCCAGGGCCTTCTTCCGCTGCTTCATGAGGAAGCCGTTGACGTACAGCAGGAACACGGCGGAGAAGACGGCGGCGATGAACATGCCCATGAAGCAGAAGCTCTGGACATACATGGCCCCGTGGAGCTGGCTCATGCCCGGGTCCACGGCCAGGGCGGTCATGATATAGAAGGCCGCCACGTTGCCCAGCAGGGCCAGGAAGTAGGGGGCGAAGAACCGGCGGTCTCCCTTGATGTTCTGCCAGGCCAGCCGGGGGTACAGGAGCTTACCCACGGTCCTCACCTCCCGTGGCCAGCAGGGTCAGGGTGTCGGAGATCTTCTGGAACATCTCCTCGGTGGTGCTGAGCCCCCGGTAGATCTGGTGGAACACCTCGCCGTCCCGGATGAAGAGGACCCGCTTGGCGTGACTGGCGGCCTTGGTGGAGTGGGTGACCATGAGGATGGTCTGGCCCTCGGCGTTGACCTGCTCGAAGAGGGAGAGGAGGCTGTCGGTGGCCCGGCTGTCCAGGGCCCCGGTGGGCTCGTCGGCCAGGACGATCCGGGGCTCGGTGATGAGGGCCCGGGCCACCGCCACCCGCTGCTTCTGGCCCCCGGAGATCTCGTAGGGGAACTTCCCCAGCAGCTCCTCCAGCCCCAGCCGCCGGGCCAGGGGCGCCAGGCGCTTGGCCATCTCCGGGTAGGTCTTTCCCGCCAGCACCAGGGGCAGCAGGATGTTGTCCCGGACGGAGAAGGTGTCCAGGAGGTTGAAGTCCTGGAAGACAAAGCCCAGGTTGTCCCGGCGGAAGGCGGCGATCTCCCGCTCCCGGATGGCCACGATGTCCCGGCCGTCTAAGAGCACCTTGCCGCTGGTGGGCTTGTCCAGGGCGGCCAGAATATTCAGCAGCGTGGTCTTGCCGGAGCCGGACTCGCCCATGATGGCCACATACTCCCCCGGCTCCACCGCGAAGTTCACGTTGGTCAGGGCCTGGACCTTCTGGCCGCCGAAGCGGGTGGTGTATATCTTCTTCAGATCGCTGACTTGCAGGATCGGCATAGTGGATTCCTCCTTGTTTTTCCGATTGACAAGGCTATTATAGCGGACGCGCCGCCGCCGTTCCATCGAAGTATCTTACAAAATGGGCTTGAACCTTACATGTGTGTAAGGTTCAAGCCCATTTTGAATGCCGTTACTTTCCGCCTGCGGCGAAAAGTCCTCGCCGCGCTTCGCGCGGGGCATTCGATCTCATTCGAGGCGGGTTCCGCCCCCTCGAGCTCCCCCGAGCGTGTCCCTGAGCGAAACGTGAGCTTCGCGAACAAAAGTTTTTGACCCGCTTTTTACAAAAAGCGGGCGGGTCCAGGGCGGAGCCCTGGCGGGGTCCGGGGCGGAGCCCTGGCGGGGTCCGGGGCGGCGCCCCGGGGAGGGCTACTCGTACTTCCGGCCCGCCACATAGATGGGGGTGAAAAGGCTGGTGAAAAGGACCGCCATCATGACGAGGATCAGGAACAGGAAGCGCAGGCCCTCGGGCAGAAGCCGCGCCGCACGCTCCACGATCAGATACAGAGGGACCCACGCCGCCATGGCCGCCACACACCAGGTCCGGACCGCCCGGATAATATGGGGCCAGTTGCTGTTGTTGAAATGGACGCCGGGGACGTTCATGCGGAACGCGCCGTCGCTGTAAAAATTGATTTTGTTTTCGTCGTAAAAAACGGGGAGCCGCTCCCGGGCGAAGAAGCAGAAGTACACGCCGAAAATGGCCGCCAGAGCAGGCGCCACCAGCATCATCGCCGCCATATCATCGTACAGCATCCAATCCCGCCACCACACGCAGGCCAGCTCCAGCACCAGGAATACCACGCCCAGGGCATACCACATGCCCCAGCGGCGGCGGCTCTCCCGGCGGCCCTCCTGCTCCTGGGCGGTGAGGCGCAGGGCGCCGGACACCAGCCGGTCCGCCTCCCGGGCGGTGAGGGGGGCCTCCTCCCGGATGCGCTGGCCGCTGAGGAGCTCCGATATGGTCACCCCCATCAGGTCCGCCAGGGGCTGGAGCAGGGCCACGTCCGGCAGGCTCAAGCCCCGCTCCCACTTGCTGACGGCCTTGTCGGAGACGAAGAGCTTCTCCGCCAGGTCCTTCTGGGTCATGCCCTTCTCCCTCCGCAGCTGGGATAAAAATGTGCCGAATTTTTCCTTGTCGATCTCATACATATCTCTGGCACCTCCTTGCCCCCAGCCTACCCCACAGGGGCCCATCCTGGCAACCGACCAGCGGTAGAGTCCTGACTTCCCAAGGGTTTGCGGGTTTTACTCCACCTCCAGGTAGGGCCGGGCCAGGCCGATGGTGACCCGGGTGCCCCGGCCCGGCTCGGAGTCGATGGTGATGGTGTGGCCCAGGCGGCGGCAGATCTCACGGCAGAGGTAGAGGCCGATGCCGGTGGAGCGGCCCTCCAGCCGGCCGTTGCCGCCGGTGAAGCTCTTGTCGAAGACCCGGGGCAGGTCCTCCCGGCTGATGCCCACGCCGTCGTCGGCGATGACCAGATTCTGCCCCCGGGTGTACACCGTCACGCGGCCGCCGGGGGCGTACTTCACCGCGTTGGACAGGACCTGCTCCACCACCAGATGGAGCCACTTCTCGTCGGTGAGGACGGTGAGGTCCGTCTCCCGCAGGTCCAGGGACACCCGGCTGCGGATGAAGAGACCGGCGTACCGACGGGCCGCCTGGCGCAAAATCTTCATCAGGGAGCAGGAGCGGATGACGTAGTCCGTGGCGTCACTGCCCAGGCGGAGGTAGCTGAGGACCAGGTCGGTGTACTGCTCCACCCGGAACAGCTCCGAGGCCAGCTCCCGGCCCCGGTCGGTCTCGTCCCCCTGGAGCAGCAGGCCCATGGCGGCAATGGGGGTCTTGATCTGGTGGGCCCAGAGGGTGTAGTAGTCCATGGCCTCCCGCTGCTTCCCGTCGGCGTCGGACACCGCCTGCCGCCGCTTCTCCTCCAGCTCCAGGACCAGGGCCTGATACGCCGCCTCCAGGGGTCCCGCCGGGTCCGGCAGGGAGGAGAGGGTCAGCTCCGCCTGGCCCGCCATGGCCTGCAGGGTCCGGGTCCGGCGGATGTAAAAGAGCAGGTCCACCGAGGCCCACAGGACCAGGGCCGCCAGACACAGCAGCAGGGCGTAGCCCACCGCCTCCACCGGGCTCCCGTACAGAAACAGCACCACGGCGAAGACCGCCGCCCAAAGCCCCAGCAGCAGGGCCACCCAGACCCGCTGCCGGCACCAGCCGAAAAATACTCTCATACCTTACTCCACCAGATAGCCCATGCCCTTTTTCGTGCGGACGAAGTCCTTCAGCCCGATCCCCTCCAGCTTCCGCCGGAGGCGGGCCATGTTCACCGTCAGGGTGTTCTCGTCCACGAAGCTGTCCGTCTCCCAGAGCTTCCGCATCAGGGTGTCCCGGGAGACGGTGGAGCCCTTGTGCTCCAGGAGGACCTGGAGGATACGGTACTCGTTCCGCGTCAGCTCCAGCCGCTGCCCCTCATAGCTGAGGGTGTTGTCCCCGGTGTCCAGCACCGCGCCCCGGCACTCCAGCAGGGGCGCGGCGGCGCCGAAGTCGTAGGTCCGGCGGAGGAGAGCCCGGATCTTGGCGGAGAGGACCTCCAGGTCGAAGGGCTTGGCGATGAAGTCGTCGCCGCCCATCTCCATGGCCATGACGATGTTCATGTTGTCCGCGGCGGAGGAGAGGAAGATGATGGGGGCCCGGCTGAGCTTGCGGAGCTCGGCGCACCAGTGGTAGCCGTTGCGGTAGGGCAGGCCGATGTCCAGCAGCACCAGGTGGGGATTGCAGGCGGCAAACTCCCCGGTCACATTGGTGAAGTCCCGGCACCGCACCGTCTCCCAGCCCCAGGCCTCGATGTGCCGGGCCACCGCGGCGGCGATGGTCTCGTCGTCCTCCACCAGAAAAATCTTGTACATGCCCGTCCTCCTGTCAAAGCAAATCTCGCAGCCTCCATCATACCGTCTCGGGGCGAAAATGGCAAGAGGCCGCGGGTTTAAGATTTCTTGAAGGCGGGTTCGCTCACTTCCCCGGGCGGGCCAGGAAGAGGAGGTGGTTGCTGCACCCCAGCCACTCCGGCTTCTCGCAGGTGTAGAAGTGCCAGCGGAGATACTGGGCGTAGCAGGCCTGGTCCATCCCGTTGATGCGCTTTTCCAGCAGCTCGCTGGGGCCGTCGGAGGCCACGGCGTGGAGGATCTCCACGCCGCTCTCCTCCAGCATGGCCCGCATCTCGTCCAGCGTAAAGAACACAAAGGGGAAATTTTCCAGGCGGAAGGTCTCCCTGTCGTAGTTTCCCTTCTGAAAATACTCAGGGTCGCAGTTCACACTCTCCGTCAGGGGCACGATGTCGTTGGAGATAAAGGCAAAGGCTATCACCCCGTCCTTCTTGCAGACCCGGCGGGCCTCGGCGATGGCCCGGGCCCGGTCCTCCGCCCGCTCCAGGTGGTAGAGGGGGCCCAGGAGCAGCACCACGTCGAAGCTGTCGCCGGCGTAGGCGCTCAAGTCCCTGGCGTTGCCCCGGCGCAGCCGCAGGTCCATCCCCGGCTCGATCCGCTTTTGGAAGGCCGCCACATTGGCCTCGGCCAGCTCCACCGCGTCCACGCTGTACCCCTGCCGGGCGAAGTGCAGGCTGTACTCCCCGGCTCCGGCCCCCACGTCCAGGAGCTTGGCCCCGGGCCGCAAATACTTCTCAAGATACCGCACCGTGGTCAGGAACTCCACCCGGGCGGCCTGGGACCAGGTGAGGCGGGTCTCCTCCCGGAACACCTGGGCGTAGAGGGTGTTCACCCGCTCCGCCTCGTTTTCGATCCCGTAAATGCTCTGGATATCCATTTTCCCCTCCTGTAAACGGATCCCCCGGAGCATCTGGATGCTCCGGGGGACGCCTTTTATCGCATGATAAGCAAAACGAAGTTTTGCGCCAAAAGTTTTTTTGATACTTTTTCTTTCAAGAAAAAGTATGGTATACCGGTGGATTACTTCTTGGCCAGGTACTCGTCGATGGCCTTGGCGGCGGTCTTGCCGGCGCCCATGGCGAGGATGACGGTGGCCGCGCCGGTGACGGCGTCGCCGCCGGCGTAGACGCCCTCGCGGCTGGTCAGGCCCTCCTCGTTGACGATGATGCCGCCCTTCTTGTTGATCTCAAGGCCCTTGGTGGTGGACTTGATCAGGGGGTTGGGGCTGGTGCCCAGGGACATGATGACGCAGTCCATGTCCATGTCGAACTCGCTGCCCTCCTTGACAATGGGGCGGCGGCGGCCGGAGGCGTCAGGCTCGCCCAGCTCCATCTCCACGCACTTAATGCCAACAACGGAGCCGTTCTTCGGGTCCCGCTTGTCCTCGGGGTTGTTGTAGCCCAGGATCTCCACGGGGTTGGTGAGGGTCTTGAAGATGATGCCCTCCTCCTTGGCGTGCTCCACCTCCTCGGCACGGGCGGGGAGCTCAGCCTCGGAGCGGCGGTAGATGATGTACACATCGGCCCCCAGGCGCTTGGAGCAGCGGGCGGCGTCCATGGCCACGTTGCCGCCGCCCACCACGGCCACCTTCTTGCCCTTCAGGTCCATGATGGGGGTGTCGGCTCCCTCCCGGTAGGCCTTCATCAGGTTGATGCGGGTGAGGAACTCGTTGGCGGAGTAGACGCCCTTCAGGTTCTCGCCGGGGATGTGCATGAACATGGGCAGGCCGGCGCCGGAGCCGATGAACACGGCCTCGAACTTCATCTCCTCCATCAGCTCGTCGATGGTGATGGACCGGCCAACCACCGCGTTGGTCTCGATCTTCACGCCCAGGTCCTTCAGCCCGTCCACTTCCTTCTGGACGATGGACTTGGGCAGACGGAACTCGGGGATGCCGTAGACCAGCACGCCGCCGGCCAGGTGCAGGGCCTCGAACACGGTGACCTCATACCCCTTCCGGGCCAGGTCGCCGGCGCAGGTCAGGCCGGCGGGGCCGGAGCCGATGACCGCCACGCGGTGGCCGTTGGAGGCGGGTCTGGCCGCCTTCTCGGTGGCGTTGGCGTTGTGCCAGTCGGCCACAAACCGCTCCAGGCGGCCGATGCCGACAGGCTCGCCCTTGATGCCCCGGACGCACTTGCTCTCGCACTGGGTCTCCTGGGGGCAGACGCGGCCGCAGACGGCGGGGAGGGCGCTGTCCTGGGCGATGATCTGATAGGCGGCCTCAAAGTCGCCCTCGGCCACCTTGGCGATGAAATCGGGGATGTGGATCTGCACAGGGCAGCCGGAGACGCAGGGCATGTTCTTGCAGTGGAGGCAGCGCTGGGCCTCGTCGATGGCCTGCTCCCTGGTGTAGCCCAGGGCGACCTCCTGGAAATTGCCCGCGCGGACCACAGGGTCCTGGTGGGGCATGGGGTTCTTCTTCAAACTCATGTTAGGCATCTCACTTGACCTCCTGCTTGAACAGATTGCACGTCTCCTCGTAGGCGTGGCGCTCGAAATCCTTGTACATGGCGCCCCGGGCCATGGCCTCGTCGAAGTCCACCAGGTGGCCGTCGAACTCGGGACCATCCACGCAGGCGAACTTGGTCTCGCCGCCCACGGTCAGGCGGCAGCCGCCGCACATGCCGGTGCCGTCGATCATGATGGGGTTCATGCTCACCACGGTGGGGATGTTGTACTCCTTGGTGAGCTGGCAGACGAACTTCATCATGATGACAGGGCCGATGGCGATGACCCGGTCGTACTTGACGCCCGCCTCGATCTGCTCCCGGAGCAGGTCGGTGACCAGGGCCTTCTTGCCGTAGGAGCCGTCGTCGGTGCCGATGATGAAGTTGGTGCTGGCGGCCCGGAACTCGTCCTCCAGGATGATCAGGTCCTTATTGCGGAAGCCCACGATCAGGTCCACATGGCAGCCCACGTCGTGGAGCTTCTTGGCCACGGGGTAGGCGATGGCGGTGCCCACGCCGCCGCCGATGACGGCCACCCGCTTCAGGCCCTTGGTCTCCGTGGCCTTGCCCAGGGGACCCACGAAGTCCTGGAGGTAGTCGCCCTCCTCCTTGTGGTTGAGCTTCTCCGTGGTGGCGCCCACGATCTGGAAGATGATGGTCACCGTCCCCTTCTCCCGGTCATAGTCCGCGATGGTCAGGGGGATGCGCTCGCCGTTTTCATCCACTCGCAGGATGATGAACTGGCCGGGCTCCGCCTTCCGGGCCACCAGGGGCGCCTCCACCTCCATCAGGGTAACAGTTGGATTCAGAACTCTCTTCTTAACGATCCGATACATAGTGTTTCCTCTTTCCACCTAGATTCGGTTGCTTTTGATCCCATGTATGCTCCTGCACATACGTCGTTAATTTTAACACATATGCCCGCCGCAGTCAATTTGATTTCGTGATATTTCCCGTATTTTCCGCGGCTCCTCCCGCCTCAATCCCGCTGGGGCGGCAGAGTGACCCGGCGGCCCTCCATGTCCACCAGGCCATCCTCCCGCATCCGCTTGAGCTCCCGCATCATGGCGCTGCGGTCGGTGCTGATGTAGTCGGCCAGGGCGCTGAGGGTAAAGGGCAGGGTGAAGCTGTCCGAGCCGGTCTCCAGACGGCGGATCTGGAAGTAGCACTGGAGCTTGTCCCGAATGCTGCGGCGGGAGAGGACCTCCACCCGGCGGCTGAGGCCCTGGGTCTGCTGAGAGACCAGGCGGAACATGTTGTGGACCAGCTTGCTGTGGTGGAGGCAGGCCTTCTCGCATCGCTTCATGATATGGGCGTACTCCATAAAGAGCACCCGGCAGGGCCTGGCGCACACCACTTCCACGCAGTCCCCCAGCTGGGCGGTAAAGGCCAGGGCCTCGCCGAAGACGCTCCCCTCCTCCAGCCGCTCCAGGATGGTCCTGGCTCCGGCCAGATCAAAGCGGACCAGCTCCGCCTCGCCCTCCACCACCACGCCCACCTCCTGGCCGCCGTCGCCGTAGGTGCAGATGGTCTCCCCGGGCTGAAAGGCGTCCTGGCGCATGTGGAAGCAGCGGATCATGGCCTCCACCTCCCGGTCCGTGATGTCCCGGAAAATCTCGAACTGGCTGTAGTCCATGGCCGTTTTCCTCCCCACAGGCCCCGTGAGGCCTGCTTCATTTTGATTGTTGCCTCTGCAACAGAGCTTATCACCCCCATGATAGCCTGTTTTCCGACAAATGTAAAGCCCTATCCGCGAAGACCGTCGTTTCCAGCGGAGGAGTGGGAAAAAGCCGCAGCCGCCTCCGTCCGCTGCTTTTGCGGCGGACGGAGGCGGCTGTGGACGCTTGCGGCGCGCTGTTACAGAACGGGGGGCGTCACAGGCCCTCGCTGGCGCCCAGGGAGCGCAGGTCCAGACCCCGGGTGCAGATCCGGTCCGCCAGATGGCGGTTGTGGGTCACGGCGATGAGCCCCATGTCCCGCCGGGCCGCCTCCGCCAGGACCACCTCCCAGATCTGGGCCTGGGTGATCACGTCCAGCATGGTGCTGATCTCGTCGCAGATCAGGAAGTCCGCGCCGCTCATCAGGGCCCGGGCCACGCAGAAGCGCTGGAGCTCCCCCCCGGACAGCTCCCGGGGGAACCGGTCCAGCCAGGCCCGCTCAATGCCGAAGGCGTCCAGCATGTCCTCCCGCAGCTGCCCGCTCTCCTCCAGCACCTGCCGCAGCCGCCACCGGGGATTGATGGCCTTCTCCGGGTGCTGGTAGATCAGCTGTACCGGGCAGATCCCCTTCTGGGGCAGGGGACGGCCGTCCAGGAGGATCTGCCCCTCCGTGGGCTGGAGGTACCCCGCCAGCAGCAGGGCCAGGGTGGTTTTGCCATAGCCGCTGGGGGCGAAGAGCGCCACCCGCTCCCCTCGCTCCACCGTCAGGCTCACGTTCCGCAGGACCCAGGGCCCCCGGCGGTCGTAGCGGAAGCTCACATGGTTTGCCTCAAGTCGCATGAATGCACCTCACTTCCCCGCCCCGCAGCTCCCGCGTTGGGGGCGGCGCCATTTCACATTCCGGGGTGCGGTGGGGGCACCGGGGGGCGAACAGGCAGCCCGGCGGCAGGCTGCCGGCGTAGGGCTGGAACCCGGGGATGGGGGTGAACCCGTTCTGGGGCAGGGCCCGCCACAGGGCCTTGGTATAGGGGTGGCGCAAGGCCTGGGGCCCCGTCTGGAAGTCACTGGCGGGGAGGGTCTCCACCGTGGTCCCGGCGTAGAAGACCGCCACCCGGTCGGCGAAGGCCACCGCCAGGTCGATGTCGTGGGTGATGAGGACCACCCCCCGCCCCTGGTCCGCCATCTCCCGGAACATGGTCAGCGCCTCCAGGGCCTGGTCCAGGCTCATGCCCGGGGTAGGCTCGTCGGCGATGACCAGGCGGGCGTCGGTGATGAGGGCGGTGGACACCAGCACCCGCCGGGCCATGCCGCCGGAGAGCTGGAAGGGGTAGAGGCGCTCCGCCTCCTCCGGCAGGCCCAGGCGGCGGAAGAGGCCCCGCCGCCGCTCCGTGGGGCGGGGCTTCCGGTGGCCGTCGGCCTGGGGGCCCACCCGCATCAGGGGGTCCAGGTAGGCCACCGACTGGGGCACCAGGGCGATGTCGCCGCCCCGGAGCTTCCGCTGGCGCTCCGCCGTCAGGGGCTGGCCGTCAAAGTACATCTCGCCGCCGGTGGAGGCGTTGGCGGGGAGGATGCCCAGGATGGCGGAGGCCAGCAGGCTCTTGCCGGACCCGGAGGAGCCGGCGATGGCCAGGATCTCTCCGGGGTACACCGTCATGCTCAGGCTGGAGATGACCTCCAGCCGCCGCTGCTCCAGGGAACCGTCGTACATGCGGAAGGACACGGACAGGTCCCGGACCTCCAGCAGGGGCGTTTTTTCCTTTTGTCTCGTTTCCATGGCGATTCTCCTATTCCTGGGCGCTGTAGGGGTCTAGGATCATCCGCAGGTTCTCCCCCAGCCGGTCCACCAGCAGGACGATCCCCACCAGCACCGCCCCTGGGAACACCGCCGGCCACCACATGCCCGTGGAGAGGTACTGCATGCTCTCCGACAGGATGATGCCGATGGCGGGCTGCTCCGGCGGCAGGCCGTAGCCCAGGAAGGAGATGGAAGCCTCGTGGAGGATGGCGTGGGGAAACATGAGGATGAGCCCGACAATGAACTGGGGAACCAGGTGGGGCAGCAGGTGATGGGTCAGGATCCAGCCGCTGGACTTGCCCAGCTTCCGGGAGACGGCGATGTACTGCTGGCTCCGCAGCTGCATGACCTCCCCCCGGATCAGCCGGGCCAGGCTCGTCCAGTGGGTGGCGGCGATCCCCACCAGGAGCCCCCACAGCCCCCGTCCCAGGGCGAAGGAGATGAGGATGATGAGCACCGTGTGGGGTACCCCCATCACCAGGTCGATGCACCAGTTGACGGCGGCGTCCACCCGGGGGGAGCCCACGGCGGCGGCGATCCCCACCAGCACCGCCACCACGGCGCTGATGAGGGAGGCCACCGTCCCCACCGTCAGGCTGATGGACAGACCCTTGAGCGTCCGGGCCAGCAGGTCCCGGCCCAGGGCGTCGGTCCCGAAGGGGTGGGACCAGGAGGGGGGCTGCCGGGTGCTGGTGAAGTCGGCGGCCACGGCGCTGTCGGGGATGGCGGCGCCGGCGATGAAGGCGCCGGCCACCACCAGGGCGATGAGGCAGGTGTAGAGGACCACTTTTGTCCTGCGGTTGAGGCGGCGCTTCATCCCTTCACCTCCCGGATCTGGGGATCCACCACGCCGTAGAGCAGGTTGGCGATCAGGTTGCCCGCGCAGACGAAGAGGGCGGAGAAGAGGGTCACCCCCAGCAGCAATGGCACGTCGGAGTTCAGCCCCGCCTCGGACACGGCGGAGCCCAGGCCGGGGTAGGAGAAGACGTTCTCCGCCAGCACCGACCCGCCGAAGAGCTCGGAGAAGGAGGCGAACTGCAGGGTCAGGGCCGGCAGGAGGATGTTCCGCAGGCCGTGGCGGCGCAGGAGGGACCAGCTCCCCTCCCCCCGGGCCCGGGCGAAGAGGACGTACTCGCTCTCCATCACGTCGATGAGCTTTTGCCGGGTGTGGAGGGCGATGTTGGCGAAGGACATGAGGCTCAGGGTGAGGGCGGGGAGGAACAGGTGGTAGAGCCTCTGCCAGACGCTCACCTCACTGTTGAGCATCCCGATGGGGGTGGAAAAGCCGATGGGGAACCACCCCAGCCATACGGCGAACACCAGCAGGAGCAGCAGCCCCAGCCAGAAGGTGGGGATGCTGGTGAGGAGGTAGCAGATCTTTTTGATGATCCGGTCGGCCAGCCGGTCCCGGGTCATCCCCATCAGGCAGCCCAGGGCGAAGCCTATGACCCCGGACAAAAGCCAGGAGCACAGCATCAGGGCCAGGGAGTTGAGAAACCGCTCCCCGATGATGTCGATGACCGGGCGGCGGTAGAGGAGGGAGGTGCCGAAGTCCCCGTGGAGCAGGGCGGACAGCCAGGAGAGGTACCGCTCCACCGGCGGGTCGTTGACGCCCCAGTAGTCCTCGATCTCGGCCCGCTGCTCCTCGGACACCGGCCCGGCTCCCAGCAGGTACTGCTGCACCGGGTCCACCGGCGAGAGGCTGACCAGGGCAAAGGCGATGACGCTCACCGCCAGCAGCAGGGTGATGATCCGCGCGCCGTATGTCAGAAGGATGCGGCACAGCCGCTTGCCGGCTCCTTTCATCCGAATGTCTCCTTTCTTGACACCGGCGCGCCCCGGTAGGGGGCACGCCGGAGAATGTGGAAAAAGGCTGACGCCTTTTCCGCATAGTGTTATAGTCCTATTATTCTGCCCAGGTCCAGTCCTGCAGGTTCTGGAGCAGGGGCATGGAGGCGCCGTGGGGGTGGAGCTGCTGCCGGCCGATGTCCAAGCCATCCCGGACGTAGTAGACGTGGTCGATGTTGACGATCCACACCCAGGGGCACTCCCCCTTCATGGCGGTGCCGGTCTCGCCGTCCCACTGGGCCAGCTGCCAGTTCCGGTAGGCGTCCTCCACCGTCAAAGCTTCCATGGCGGCGGTGAGGTACCCGTCGGTCACCTCGGACATGTACCCTTCGGGGTTGTAGTAGTCGTCCTTCAGGGCGCCTCCGCTGTAGTAGAGGCAGTAGCTCTCGTAGGGGTTGGCGGCGCCCCAGCCCATCATCACCGCGTTGGAGAACATCCGCTTGGCCAGATCGTCCCAGCTGGTGCCCTCCACGATGATGTTGATGCCGATGGCCCGCACCTGCTCCGCGGCGGCCATGGCCACCGCCTGGCGCACGCTGTCGCCGCTGGGGTAGAGGCAGACGAACTCCGCCTTCAGTCCGTCCCGCTCCACGATGCCGTCCCCGTCGGTGTCGGACCAGCCGGCGTCGGCCAGGAGCTGCTTGGCGTAGTCCACGTCGGTCTCGATGGCCACCTCCGGATTGTTCCAGGGCATTCCGTCGTTCTCGGAGTAGCAGGGGGTGGCGTAGCCGTTCACCGCCGCCTCCGCCACCTGCTGGCGGTCGATGGCGTAGGCGATGGCCTGGCGGATCTCCAGGTTGCAGGTCACGTCGTTGCCGATGGGATACCCGCTCTCCGTCACCTCCCCCGTGTCGGGCAGCACCGGCAGGGTGAAGCCCCGGTTGTCCACGGTGGAGATGTTCTCGATCCGGTACCCCTCCACCTCGGCGGTGGCCAGGGTGGCGGCGGTGAGGGCCACGTCCACCTGCCCCGCCCGGGCGGCGGCCAGGGCCGCGTCCTCGTCCATAAAGACGATGGTCACCCGCTTCATGGCCGGGACCTCGCCGTAGTAGTCCTCATTGGCCTCCAGGATCAGCTGCTCCTGGGGGTTCCACTGGACGAACTTGAAGGGGCCGGAGCCGATGGGATTGGTCCCGTAGTCCGGGCCGTAGGCGTGCTCCGGGACGATGCCCACGGAGGCGATGGTGTTCAGGAAGGTGGAGGTGGGCCGGGAGAGGGTGAAGACCACGGTGGCGTCGTTAGGGGCCTCCACCGCCTCCAGAAAGGTCAGGTCCACGGAGGACTGGGCGGCCTTGGCGGTCTCAAAGGTGAAGACCACGTCGGAGGCGGTCACCGCCTCGCCGTCGGTGAAGAAGGCGTCGTCCCGGAGGGTGAAGGTCCAGGTCAGGCCGTCTTCGGACAGGTTGTAGCCGGTGGCCAGGTCGTTGGAGAAGGACATGTCGTAGTCGTACTTCACCAGGGTGCTCTGGACGATGGGGGTGTTGCCATGGCCCCAGCCCTGGCAGGGGTCCAGGGTCTCCGGCTCAGAGGAGATGGCGATGATGACGCTGTCCCGGTCCTGGCCGCCGGCCTCGCCGGCCTGGGACCCGTTCCCGCCGTGATCCACCGCGGCGGCGCCGCAGGCGGTGAGCAGCCCCAGCAGCGCCGTCAGCGCCAGGAGGAGCGAAAAAAACTTCTTTATCATTCAACTGATCCTTTCTCTTTCGATGCACGATGCTCTCAGGCCCGCCCTGCGCATGCCCGGCGGGCAGACATCATTATAGCGGCGGAGGCGGGATCGCGGAAGCCTCCCGGGGGGTTATTTTTTTGAAAAGGAATGGGCTTGGCGGCTGTGGCAAAAAAGGATGAGCCGCCAAAAAAGTCCGATGGGGACCGATCCCTGATCGGTCCTCACCAAAAGTACAGAATATTCCTTTTATTTTGCCACGGAGGAGTACAGGAGCTGCCGGTCGGCCGCGCCGGTCCCGCGGTATTTCTCCGCGCAGGAGCGGACCATTTCCTCCATCTCCGGCAGCTTCTCCAGCATGTCTCTGGCCAGGGCGATCTGGCACCGGGTCCGCACCAGGTTGTGCTCGGGGTAGTCGATCTTGAAGTAGGGGTCCCCCAGGAGGTAGTCGCCCAGGAACCGGGTGGCCAGCTCGCAGGCCAGGGCAAAGCAGCTCAGAGCAAGGGTGTCGATCTCCCGCTCCGTCAGGGTGGAGGCGGTCTGCTTCAAAAACCCCTCCGTGAACGCCCGGAACACCGCCATGTTCACCCCGGCCCGCTCTGTCTCAGGGCTGTCCTCCTCCACGTAGTTGGCCGCGAAGCGGATGGCGTCCCCAAAGTCGTGGCCCACCAGCCCCGGCATCACCGTGTCCAG